>CAMWWG010000088.1 GCA_947177935.1 uncultured Ruminococcus sp.
GTTTTATATGTCCGGATTGTTTTATTATTAGAGATCAGAAAAAATCTGATTTCACAAAGATTAAGATCTGATTAAGATTGATTAAGATTTGTCTAAAAATTATCTAAAAATCATGAAAAAACGGCAAAATCTATTGACAAATCAAAGATAGTATGCTATACTGGTTTATACGATTTGTGTATGAATCAAAATAGTACACTGAGAATATATCAGAGCTATATTAAAATGCAAAAATGCGTAAATTCAGGAGGTTTTTATCATGAAACATAAAAATTCAAAAAAATTCGTTCAGAAAAGTGTTACTGTTATGCTTGCTTCTTTGATGCTTAGTTCTGTTCTGACAGGATGCTCCAAAGAGGGGGATGCAGATAATTCCAACGCTGGCACATCACAGTCTTCCAGTAATTCCGGTGATAAGTCCGGAAATAAATCCGGCAAAACAACAGCTCTGGATATTTCGTTTGATCATTCCTATTCGTCCGAAGAAATTAAAATTGATGGTATGAAAGGATACAATAATTTTTATGCCATCGGAGAAAATTTTCTGATTAATGGCTATGATGAAGATTATGAGAGCAAAATAGTTCTTTATCATCCGGCGGACGGCTCTGTGGAAGAAGTGAAGTTTGCTTATCCTGAAACACTGGACGAAAAAACAGAGTGCTATCCGATGATGAATTTTGTGAATACGGACGGCAATCTGACGTTTATCTTCAATGCCTATTCCTGGGATGAGGAAAATGAAGAAAATCCCTATCAGGAGTTAGGCTATACAATGGAAGTCTATGATGCAGACATGAATGTCCTGGAGACCAAAGACGTGAGCGACATGTTCGGCGATGATGTCTATTTTCAGACAATGCTCTGCACGCCTGACGGAGGGTATTATGCTGTAATCAATGACAATATGGGCAATATGACCCTTGCGACTTATGATAAGGATTTCAAGAAGACAGGGGAGATCAGTGGTGAATTTCAGTATATCAATACGATGTTCCTGACAAAAGATAATACCCTCTGTGTAAATTATCAGGACAATGAATGGAACTCCTGTTTCGGAAAAATCAGCACAGAGTCTCAGACAATTGAAGCCATTGAAATCGCAGATATGCCCTCATGGTTCAACGGTGCATTTGCCGGAAACGGAAACTATGATTTTTATTTCTATGATTCCACTGCTGTCTATGGTGCAAATCTGGCAGACGGCAGATGCGAGGAAGTTGTGAATTTCTTAAATTCTGATTTTATGGGCGAAAGTGTCAACCAGATTACCATGCTGCCGGACGGGCAGTTTATGATCTCTACTTATGACTATGACGGAACCGGTGACGCAGGAATTTATGTCCTGACAGAACGTGATCCGAAAGAATTTGAAAATGTCCAGATGATCACACTTGCGACATTCGGACTGCCCTCCGAACTCAGCAGATCCGTTAGAAATTTCAACCGGCAGAATTCCGGCTACCGGATCGGCATTGTAGATTATAATAAATACAGTACAGAAGAAGACTGGGAAGCAGGTATGACAAAATTTGAAAATGATATGACATCCGGCATTGTCGCAGATATTATCTGCACAAGCGGTATCTCATATGAAAAATTTGCCAACAAGGGAATTTTCCTGGATCTCAGTGACTATTTCAGTACATTGAATCCGGATGAATATTTCATGAACACATTTGATACGCTTCGATATGGCGATACGCTCAACAGAATCGGATTTAGTTTTAATGTTCAGACATTGCAGGCGAAAACGGAATTTGTCGGCGACAAGAGCGGGATTGCTGTATCTGAATTTATAGAACTGATTAAAAATCTCCCTGACGGCACAGAAGCATTTCGGGAGATGACACAGAGTAGCGCATTGTATCAGCTTTGCATGGGAAATCTGAACGCCTTTATCGACGTGGAACATGCAGCATGTACGTTCAATACGCCGGAATTTGTACAATTGCTGGAGCTGTGCAAATCTTACCCGGCAGAAAATGACAGTATGAATGACAAATCCGATGAAGAATGGGAAGCTTACTGGGAAGAATATGAATATCAATATATCAATAATAAGACACTGTTCCGGCAGGTGTATCTCAGCGATATCAAACAGGAATTCCGGGAAAAGTGTCAGTATTTTGATGGAGCAGATCTGACTTATATCGGCTATCCTACTGTGAAAGAAAACAGCAACGGCGGAAGAATCCAGTTTAATTATACGCTTGCCATTTCTGCCAATTCTGAATTGAAAGACCAGGTATGGGGATTCTTTACGGATATGCTGTCCGAAGAATCTCAGGAAAAATTAAGCTGGCAGATCCCGGTTCGGAAAGAAGCATTTGACAAGAAAGCCGAAGAAGCCATGCAGCCGGAAACTTACGAAGATCAGAACGGCGAAACGCAATTGATTACCTGGTATCGTGGCAATGAAGAAATCGAACAGGTAGTCCCGACACAGGAAGATATTGATGTAATTAAAAATTACATCATGAATGTCACAGAAACCACATATTATGACAATCAGATTTATACCATCATTCAGGAAGAAACAGAAAAATTCTTCTCTGGTGACCAGACGGCGCAGGCGGCGGCAGATATGATCCAAAGCCGTGCGAGCCTGTATCTGTCCGAACAGAGTTAATCATAAATTTTTAGATTTTTAAATTTTAAAAAGTTGGTAACAATTTCCTCCTAAGAAATTTTATCATAAAAAACCTTGCTGAAATTACGGGATTCAGCAAGGTTTTAGAATATGTCTTCACAATGTTAAAAACGGCGTAAAAGTGTCTGCAAATTAGAAATGATACAAATCTGTTCTTGATAAAAAGAAGAAATTTCATAATCCTTAGATAGTCGCCTTGAGGAATTGAACCATGAAAATGTACGTTCCACAACCCATCTTTTCGGATGTACTTCAAATTTTCCTTTAATCTGTTCTGAAATATCCACCTTGATATGATGAAAAGATTCCAGTGTTTCTTTAAAAGTACCTCTGTAAGCCTGATCTGCCCTGCATCCGACAACAGAAGGATAGTAAAATAAAGTTTTTTCCATTGTTTCGATTCCGCCCATGGTATCATGGATATTTGCACGATGTACACGGATGCAAAGCAAATTCCCCATTGTATCTGTTACCAGATGTCTTTTTCTTCCTTTTACTTTTTTCCCCCGTCATAGCCTTTTCCTTCATTTGCAGAAGCTGTTTTTGCACTTTGGGAATCAATCAGTGCATAAGTAGGCTCTGCTTTCTTTCCTGCTCTGAGTCGTACTTTTTTTACCAGTGTCTTCTGTATCTTCATCCATGTACCATTCAGACACGCACGGCGATAAAAACTATATACAGTTTTCCAGTTTGGAAAATCTTTCGGCAGATTTCTCCACTGGCATCCTGTTTTCACCAGATACAGCACTGCATTGATCTGTTCTCTTTTCTCTGTCACACATCTGTATTTTTCTTCTTTCAATATTTCTCTTACAATTTCCCATTGACTGTCTGACATATCGCTCGTGTATATCTTTTTGTATTCCATTTTTCATCCTGCTTTCTAATCTTATTCTTTTTATTATACCATATTTTCCTTGTGAAGACAAGTTCTTAACTTGTTAATTTCTGGTGACTGTGATTTCGTATTGATTATTTTCACATGCGCCGATTGTGACTGTATATCCAGTCTCTATGGATTCTGATTCGTCGTCTGCGTACCAGTGAAAACCAGAGATATCGCCGTTCAGGATTTCGCCAGTCCGGAATACATCACCGCCCTGGACATCATTCACAAGCCGGATTAACCGAATCCCTTCGTCGTCATTATTGGTAAATTCTGAACCATTCTCAAATTTAAAAAATTTCCACCAGCCGTTGTCATGAATATCCGCTTTCACATGATATGCCCGGATGCCGTTGCCGACGGTTATCCATGGATAAATACTGCTGCTGTTATTGGCTTCCGACGTAATATATTCTAAAATGATATATTCAGAAGTGTAATTTGTATCTTTGTACGGCAGGATCAGGCAGTTTCCGGCATTCGTCTGTGCATTATGTAAGATAAACTTCTGTTCGCCGCCCTGATCTGAATCATAGACAGAAATCTGATTTTCTTTGTACCAGCCAAGCATTAATTTTGAGAAACAACAGAAATCCGTAGAAGCATCCGTGTCCATCAGTTCTGTGCCGGCTGTGTCAGTCTCTCCGTGAAATCCCTCGTAATCTTCTGAATAATATAAATAATAATCCGGCAGACCCATACAGTGTCCCATCTCGTGCAGATAACTGGATGTGAAATTTTTATAATCCGTTGCAGAGTTGACCTGTGCATTGCCGGTAATGATATACCCGATCCGGACATCATCCGGCATGTAATCATAGATTCCGGAATCACCTGCACAAGGCCACCAGTTTTCGTCTCCGGCTTGTTCGGGAACAGTAAGCAGAGTGGCATCAATTATGGAATCGCCGTCGCCGTCAAACTGACTGAAATCAATCCTGTCATCAAAAGCGGCATAACATTCCTGAATGAGTTTTGCCTTATCTGTATCATAGGCAGATTGATTTTCTTTTGCGGTATACCGGAATACTTTTCCGGAAAGTTTCATGGCATTCTTAGAAGAACGTCCATAAAATGCAGAGAAACTCTCAAATGGATAATTTGCATTCTCAGAATCCGGATTCCCGAATGCCATTTCTGTCAGTTCTTCTTCTGTTGGTTCATAAGTATACTGACAATCCGGGAAATCCACATAGAAAATCACAAGATTGGCATTGCCCTGTGACGGCAGGGAAGCGTCAATTTCTGCAATTGGTGCAGAAATAAAAAGATCTGGTTCATCCTGCGGCGGTTCATGACGGATCATTGTCCATTCTCCGCTTAATACCACACGTTTGAGCAGGACAAAATCATAGATATTGACAATTCTGTCAGAATTCAGATCTCCGATCAGGAACTGTTCCTCTGTGATCTGTTCCAGTCCGAGAAGATACTTCTGCATCAGAATCAGATCTGTGATTCCCACAGAAAGATCCTGATCCAGGTCACCTTCATAGAACCAGAAATCCGCCGGGAGCTGATCTGCGTCCGGATGTTCCGCAAATGCGGACAGATTTGTGATCGTTGCCGGTGTCAGCATGAGAATGCCACAGATTCCGGCGAGTAATTTTTTTAATTTTCGCATGAAAACACTCCTATATGATAATTATTTTTTGTAAATTATTCACCGCCTGAATCCAGGGGGAATTACAGTTGACACTGTTTTGAATTTTTCATCATTTGCTTTTTATGTATCGCCATTTCTTATTATTTTTTTAAGATTTTTGCAACCATCAAAAA
>CAMWWG010000089.1 GCA_947177935.1 uncultured Ruminococcus sp.
ATATGTCTTTTATATATCCTTTTTTCGTTTTTTGTATGCACAAATCCCGTAAACATTGTAAAATAAGAATTTGTTGACATGCTCAATTGTAATCATTTCCATTGCATCATATCCATTTCTTAAAAAATAGTACAGGATTTCTCCTGTACTATAATTTTAGAATATCATTTTCAACTTTTTATCTACTTTTGCACCGATTTCCGTATTCGCAGTTTGAAGCGTTCCACCGCATTTCTTACAGATGATCCGGCAGATGTATAAGCTGAGCATCCCCACGATAAATATGAAAAAAATTTAATTGCGTGTGCATAGTACGTCTTGAAAAATTCAACGAATATATCAGGAGTGAACATCCTCCACTTCTGTAAGTGGGGAATGAATTTTAAGAACTTTTGATATTGTATTGACAATGCAATGAAAAAGTGATATAATAGCAACAAGAAAGGGGGTGTGCAACATGAATAAAAAACGAATCTTATTTGGTGGGCTATATGCTGCTTTATTTCTAATTTTATCAGGCTGTGGTGCAGACATACAGGAGTCCATTCCTATGACTTCGAGCAACACACAGGAGACGGTAGTTTCTTCTGAACAACAAAGTGAACAGTTTTATCTTGATGCAACATGGGCTGCAGCATCTGCAATTAGAGCAGAGTCTGGATTTTATTTTGCAGAGTATCCCGTACAAGATACAATTGTGCATGATATATTCCGTCAGGAAGACGGTTTAGGCAGTGAGATTATTTCACGCCATCCATATCTAGAGGGCATGGAATTTATTATCGTACTCAATGAGAAGAATTTTCCTCTCAATGTATTTTTGTATCAACCGAATACTGATCCTGTTAGCATGGCATGTGCTGGTGAATATGACAGTATATCTGACTGGGGCTTTGCTTCATGGGCTGATGTATTAAAGCATTTTGAGTTGTCTACATTAGATTCAAGTGAATTTGATACTAGTCCACAGGATTCATAAAATAGTCTGTGCATTAAAAAATGTACAGACTATTTTGTTTTACCATATTTTCAGGACAAAAATAAGTAGTTAAACACTATGATAGTGAGATTATGGGAAAATTTAAAAGAAGATACGATTCAAATTATTCAATGTGGTTAACGTGACAGGGAAAAATAATTGATGTGATTACAAGAAAACGGAAAATGTCAGTATTGGTTTGACATTCTCCGTTTTTTACTTTTGTTACATTTACTTCAAGCAATGTCTGCATGAACCAGTCTAAATTTAAACGCATCATTTCACGCATTCGCTTTTCTGTGGGGGATTCTCCGGGGAGCAATGCCGTCCGGGCAAGTGTATTCTGATATTCCCGGTGAATGTCATTCCGATTCCGGAGAAGTTCCGCAATTTCCGGCTTAGCAAAACTTAGTCTGTAATCTGTACTCTGTGACCAGGGAAATCCATAAGCCTCACGGATTTCCGGATCTCTGTACCAGGGATAACCGCCAAATAATTCATCTGCACACTCTCCGGAGAGTGCGACTGTGACATGATTCTTGATCTCTTTGCAGAATGCCAGCAAAGATGCATCCACATCCGCCATGCCGGGGAGATCCCTTGCCTCGACTGCCTGGAACAATGCCGCCGCTAATTGCGGTGTGTCGATCACAGTCCAGTGATGTTCTGCATGTAAATATTCTTGCATGATCCGGATATATGCCGGATCGCTGTTCGGTTGGAATTTGCTTTTCTGAAAATATTTGTCATTATCCAGATAATCGACTGAGAATGTATGCAATGTGCGTCCCTGTTTCTGAAATTCTCTTGCTGCAACGGAAGAGATCAGACTGGAATCCAGTCCACCCGACAAAAATGTTCCGATTGGAACATCTGAAACAAGCTGTCTCCGGATGGCGTCCGTAACCAGAAATCGGACATGTTCCGCAGTCTGGGCGAAATTTTCTGTATGTTCTTTGGCTTCGAGTTTCCAGTAGCAATGCGTTTCCAGTCCATTTTTTTCAGAATAATAAGCACAATGTGCCGGGAGAATTTCATGCATATGCCGAAAAACGCCGCATCCGGGTGTTCTGCCTGGACCAAATAGTAACACTTGACTAATGCCGTTCAGATCCATTTCGTGAGGAACGTCCGGATGTTTCAGAATTGCTTTTAATTCTGATCCGAAAATCAAAGCCGGGTGATCTGGATTTTGGTAATAGAATAACGGTTTGACGCCAATCCGGTCACGGGCGAGAAACAATCTCTGCTGGGATGTTTCCCAGATGGCAAATGCAAAGATCCCGTTGAATTTTTCCACACACGCTGCACCATAGACAGCATAAGCTTGCAGAATCACTTCTGTGTCGGAATTTGTTCGGAAATGACAGCCTTTTTCTTCAAGCTCTTTTCTTAATTCCGGCGTGTTATATAATTCGCCGTTGTAAATCATCCTATAAATTTCTTTTTGTTTCGGATCTGTGAAAGACATCGGCTGAATACCGGAAACAGGATCAATCACACAAAGTCTGGTATGCACCAGAGCTGCGTGTTCTGTCAGAAAAATGCCGTTCTGGTCAGGACCACGCCGGATGATTGCGCCCTGCATCTCTTTGCATATGGTTTCTTGTGTCCGGAGATCCTGCGTGAAGTCAATCATGCCTGCAATACCGCACATAGTTTTCACTCCTTATAGTTCATAATTTTTATGATAATAAGATAATAAATAATCGGCATAATGTATTCTATGTAGGAGATTCAGAAAAATTCTTATTCCATTCTGAAAAATTATATTTATAAAAAAATACTTGACAAATGTTTTAAAATTGTGTAAAATAATTAATAGCTTAAAGTCAATTTTCTCGTTTCTAAAATAGTGAATTTAAAATAATGAAATTAAGGAGAGATTATCTATGTTGGATTTCCGGATTGCTACGTTTCTGACGCTCTGTGAAACCAGAAGTTATACACAGACCGCCAAAATGCTCAATATCACACAGCCCTCTGTGACACAGCATATCAAACATTTGCAGAAGAAATATCACTGCATTTTATTTCATTATGAATCCAAAACGCTTCGTCTGACGCAGGAAGGGGAATATCTTCGGGCACATGCTGAGGAAATGACCAGAATGAGCGCAAAAATTGTCTCAGATTTGCAGCGCATGGGGCAGGAAGAAGAACTGCTCCGCCTAGGTTGTCCGGGAGAGCTGGGAGAAACTGCTATTACCAGAATTGTGGCAAAAATGATGAAATCCGGTTTTGGGAAAATTTCTCTTGTAATACGTGATACACCTGAATTGCTTGCAATGCTCAGCAACAGTGATTTAGATCTTACGCTGACGGATGCCTGCTATCAGGACAGCCGTTTTCAGGCAGAATCCATGGGAGAAGTGCCGTTTGCCGTCTACGCAGGAACAGAACTTGCTGCAAAGTATGATCACTGTAAACTGGAAGAATTATTTGTAAATCCGTTATTATTGCAGAATCCGGGAACGTCCGCAAGAGGAATCCTGGAAAACTGTCTGACAGGATGGGACGTATTCCCGGAGTCATTCGCAGACAAGATCACCGCTGGAAGCGATAATTGTCTGCGTGAACTGGCATCATCAGGAATGGGAATTTTGTTTGCATACAGATCCAGTATGAAAGATGCTGTGGATCAGGAAAAACTTGCGGAAATTGCCGTTTCTGATTTTTCTGAAAAGCGTTCTCTGGTATTCCAGTACAAGAGAAACAACCAGGAACGGGAAAGATTCCCGGCATTCTTTGAAAAATTCAGGGAACTGTGGGATGAAAGCATTTAAAATAATAAAAAATAATAAGAACAAGCGAACCGCCTGGAGCAGTCCGCTTGTTCTGTTTGCAGAATATCTAATATATGTTTCTATATATTTCCTTATTTCTGAGTTCTTTCTCTTGTATTTTTTTGCTGTTTTGTTGTCTGACAAGTTTCTATTAAAAATTTATTTTACAATGTACTTGTCAATTGCAGAGAACAGATCCTCTGCGTCTTCTGTGTGTGCACGAAGTACAATCGGATTGGACAGATCCAGGCTGTAGATACCCATGATAGACTTTGCATCCACGATGTAACGCCCGGACACCAGATCAATGTCAAAACCGAATGTCATGATGACATTCACGAATGCCTGCACGTCAACAAACGTGCTCAGTTTAATTTTTGTTTCTGTCATAAAACCAAGCCTCCTTAAAATCTGCTTGTTCTTTCCCGGAATTTCTCCGGAATGCTTCGGAATTTTCTTTCTCTTTTTTCCTTGTGTACAGCTTTTTCTCACTGCACCTACAGCATAACACAAATTCAGGATTTTGTCAAGGGATATTTTTAAAATTCAGCGTTTTGCAAAATACAATTCCCGGAACTGCGAATATTCTATACATGTTTGATAGAGACCTGAAATATTTGACAATGCTTGACAGAGATCCAGAGAATGTGCTATAATGATAAAAATATTTTAAAGGAGATTTGAAAAATTTGAAGAATCTGGAAAATTTAAATGTTTTTTTACAGAATTTCGGCTGTAAGGTCAATGCTACGGAAACAGAGAGCATTGCTGCGCTGTTGAAACAAGACGGATGGACGATCACGGACCAGCCGGAAACAGCAGACGCTGTGATTCTGAATTCCTGTACTGTGACAGCGTCAGGCGATCAGCGTATGTTGCAGGCAGTCCGGAAACTGCGGGCAAAAGCTTCTGAAAACGCTGTGTTTCTGCTTACCGGCTGTTACGTGCAGGCATTCCCGGAAGATGCGGCGAACATCCCTGGAATTGATCTGATTCTTGGCACAAAAAACCGGATGCAGATTCCGACGCTGCTCCGGGATTTCCTGGATACAGGAAAATTTATCAATGCGTATGCGCCTTTTGCATCCGGGGAAATGTTTGAATTCCTGCCGCAGGGTTCTGATCCGTCACATACCAGAGCTTTCCTGAAAATTCAGGACGGCTGCAATCGGTTCTGTTCCTACTGTATTATTCCTTATGCACGTGGACGCTGTCGTTCTCTAGGATTGCCGGAAATTGCAAAAAAAGCAGAGCAGTTAAAAACTTATCCGGAAGTCGTTCTCTGTGGGATTAATCTGGCGTGTTACGGCATGGGCACGGAGCTGTCCATTGTAGATGCCGTGAAGTGTCTTGCGGATGCAGGAATTCCCAGAATCCGGCTTGGTTCTCTTGAACCAGACGGACTCACGGATGCCGTTCTGGAGGGATTGCAGGTAATTCCGACATTTATGCCGCATTTTCATATCTCCGTGCAGAGCGGCTGTGACCGGATTTTAAAAGCGATGCACCGGAATTACACTTGTGC
>CAMWWG010000090.1 GCA_947177935.1 uncultured Ruminococcus sp.
GCATGATAATTCTGATTGGATAATTTTTTCAAAACAGGATTCACAGCTTCATATTTTGCATAAGTATCCGGATAATACTGCAAAGAAACGCCATTTGCAAAATTCGGCGCTGAAACGGTGTTCATTGCAGATTGCCAGACCTGATCTTTTGAAATTTCACTGCCTAACAGCATTGTCCGGGTTGGAGACGGCAAAACCTGCGTTGTGAATCTTGTGTAGAGATATAATTCTCTAAGCTCTTGTTCGGGGAGTGTCATCCCTGCAAATTCTGTCAGATGATATGTCTCTGCAAAATCCTGATCCAGAGCAGCCGCATCCAGAATAGCTTGCAGGACATCCTGCGGCTTGTCTGTCATTGGTTCTTGCAGATCCTGGGACGGTCTGTCATAGTTTTCCGAAACAGTCCAGGAATCTTCTGCGCTGTTATAATAAGAATACGTCTGTGTCCGCAGTCTTAAAGATTCCGGAGCATTCACATAATAAATCGTTCTCGTATTATTCGATGTTGAAACTGTATTATCCGTTGTATCCGTAAACATGCTGATCGCATTCATGAGAATATCCGACCAGGAACTATACGACATCGCATTATCAATAAATTCTCTGTCCGGTGTAATTGTCGGCTTGGGAATCACAGAAGCCAGGACAGAAAATGCAAGCACATACATAGCAATTGAAATTTTCCCTTGTGAACTGGGAATATACCGCTGTTTGTCCGTGTCCCGGAGCATCCGGCAGTAAATCATTAACAGAAAATAACTTGCCAGTAAAACAATCACCAGAATCGCCGGCATATGCTGTCTCTCTTTTGCATAGAAACTCAAAGGGATCAGCATAATCAGAAACTGCATACTCATCCGGTATCTGGTTTTCGAGAAATAATAGACAATACTTGTCAGAAAGCCAAGCATTAACAAATAAATCGCTGCTGTGTACCATCCTGAAAATGAAACAACGCTCTGTGGTGTCAGAAACCACACCAGAAAATTGATCGGATAATCTCGCTGTCCCCAGTTGACAATCATCCCAATCAATTCCAGTCCTGCGAACATGTAGACCAGATAGCATAAAGGCCCGATCCATTTATGTTTTGCCACGAAATCATAAAATTTCATCATGCACCAGCTCAGGGGCATGGCGAGAAAAGCATAGAGATAAAATCTGTCTGCATGATAATAATACATCACCGTCATGACCAGAAAAACAGCATATGCCTGTATAGGATCAGAGGAATCATTTGATAATATCTCCTGAAATTTCTGCATTGCAGGCGTTTTCAGAAAATTCTGCAATTTTAATCTCACGAAAACACCTCACTTTTTCAGATTCTGCATAGCAAAATCTTCCCCCAGTTCCCAAAGCGCATCCATTTCAGAAAGCACAGCACTCTGCGTCTCTGCCGGACAGACGGCACAGACATATCCCTTATTTTTCAGATCTGTCAGCTCCATGGCAAGTTCCACATCCGGTCTTGTCGTATAGATCAGATAGGCACCGGATTTTTCCTGCATTGCCGTCAGATCAATCCTGTGAGAATCGTTCACGAAATCTGCAACAGCAAGTTCCACTGCCGCATTCCGGACGTCATTTTCCTGTTCCAGCGTCAGACATTTCCAGTTCCCCGAAGACGCAAATCGAATGGTACAAGGAATGCCCTGTCTGACAAGCAAAATCAGAAAACCTAATGCGCCCTCCATCATAATTTCCCGGCGTTTCAGATCTTCTTCCTGATTTTCCGGATGCAAATCCAGAATCAGCGACGGTTGTGTTGTAGAAGCCGCCTCATCCATACGAACCATTAATTTCTGACGTTTCGCAGACATTTTCCAGTTAATCCGCCGCAGATTATCTCCGGCAACATATTCCCGATGAACGTAACCTGGCATGGATTTTGCAGAAAAACTTGCAGAAGATTCTTCTTCCTCGTCATCCTGCGTAAGAATCACATCACTGACCGCATGGAGCATCATTCCTGCGCTTGTAATTTCTGGAATATCCGGGATCACACCAATCCGGACAGCATCCGGCAATCCCGGAATCCGGAAGTGAAACAAGCCCAGATAATCAGAAATCCCGGTTTCCTTGATCGAAATTTCCGCAGCACCGGCATATTTTGCTGTCATCCTGTCAGGGATTTCCAATGTTCCTTTTGGCATCATGGTACTTTGAATTGCCCGTGCATCCTGTTGGATGACATTCGCTGAGGATTGCAGCACACATTTCAGGAACGGCACAGGAAGTTCTGAAGTCGTCTCAGCGACAAGATTTACAGAAAATTCCCTGCCTTTGGCAAGATAATCCGGTGCATCCAGAGAAATTTTCAGTTTTCTGCTTGCATAATAACTCAGCAGAACGGACAACAGCGGCGCAAGAATGAAAAAACTCCACACAACAACCCCGATATCGCCATCCAGATAAAACGTGAAAACATATGCCATCAGTCCCATCAAGATAAGTTCAAACAGGAATTTACAACGCTCCAGAATCGCCGATAGTTTATTCATAGAAATTCACCATAATTATAAATCATAAATTAATTTGCCGGAACTGGAATCGTATCTAGTAACTGCTTTACAAATTTTTCCGGTGTGCCCAGTGTATTCCTGCCTTTGGGAGATAATAAAATCCTGTGTGCCAGTACCGGAATTGCCAGATCTTTCACATCATCCGGTGTGGCAAACGTCCTGTTATGAATGAATGCAGAAGCCCGGACGGCTTTGTAACAGGCAATGCTTCCCCGGGGACTGACACCAAGTGCGGACAGATCGCTTTCCCTGGTGGCACGGACTAATTTCAGAATATAATTTTTCACAGATTCAGAAACTTGTATCGTATTCACTTTTTTCTGTAAAGCACAGACTTCTTCTGTAGAAATAACAGATCTGGAAATATTCCCAATCGGATTGCCCTCGCCGTTACGTTCCAGAATGGCAAATTCTTCTTTTGCTGTCGGGTAACCCATGGAAATCTTCATAAAAAACCGATCCATCTGGGCTTCCGGCAGATGATATGTCCCATAAGTTTCCACGGGATTCTGCGTCGCAATCACCATGAAAGGCTTAGGAAGCACATGCGTCTGTCCGTCCAGACTAATTTGATGTTCTTCCATGATCTCCAGCAAAGCCGACTGAACTTTTGGAGATGCTCGGTTAATTTCGTCCGCCAACAGGAAATTGCAAACCGCCGCACCCTCTCTGTATTCAAGAGAACCGTCCTTCTGATTCACGACGGAATAGCCCGTAATATCGGATGGCATAATATCCGGCGTGAGCTGAATTCTGTGGAATTCACCGCCGACGGAACGGGACAGCGCCGCCGCAAGCTGTGTCTTTCCGACGCCAGGGACATCTTCAAGTAAGATATGACCGCCGCAAAGCAACGCTGTGACAGCAAGCAGAACAGTTTCTTCTTTGCCAATAATGACCTGACCTACACTTTTTAAGATTTTTTCCACATCATTCTGCATAAATTTAATTCCTCTCCTGAAAAAAATTTCACAAATTTAAAATCTGTCTTTATTATAACATAAAAAGAAAAATTTGTACAGTGTTTTTTTTAATTTTTTCCAAAATTTTCAAAAAAATTTTAAAGGATTTTGTGAAATAATTTGAGCAATTCTTCCAAAATATTCCAAAATTATAGTAAATTGCAAAGAATTTCCAGGGCATCTTCATAACGCCCCTCAACAAGGGCAGGCGTTGCCTGGAGCAATGCAATCCGGAGCTGTTCGGCATAAAATTCCGTGGCATAATCTCCGGACACGTGAAATGTATCCTGATAAGTATCATTGTTAATTAAAATAAAAATACTGTTAAAATTCTCAGAATTTTCAAAATTTTCAAGTAATGCCTGGTGATAATTCTTTGCAAATTCTCCCGGCGCAAAGCCGTCCAGATGATCTGTTATCAAAAGATATACGTTCTGCTGTGCCAGGATGTTCCCATAAGTTTCACGGACAGATTCAGAAAGCACCTGATTTTCGTCAATCAGGTACATAGTTTCAAAATTTTCAGAATTTAAAGAATTCACACGCTCCCGGAGGGGATTCACCGGGACTGTTTCCGGAATCTCAGAATATTCCGGGATTTCAGGATTTTCCGGAGATTCTGAAAATTCCGGCTCAGGATCTGGAAAAATTTCCGCCTCTGGTTCAGAATCTTCCAGGCTCTCAGAATCTGCCGGAATTTCCTGTAAATTTCCAGGCTTCAGGAAATCCATTTCTGCCGGCGCATCCACGAACTCTTCCGGGGATTCTCCAGGAAATTCCTCTGCATGGGCAATTCCGGCACAGCCTGTACAAAGACAAAGCAATCCCAGGCATATTAAAAAATAATGTTTCATAATTTCCCCCTGTTCATGAATTCGCAGATCCAGTGTATTCCGTCGGCTCTGGAAGCGAATAGACCGTATCTTTCAGAATTTGTGTATTGGCATTGAAATCCACCTGTAACACCGACTGCCCGTCAATGTCTGCCGGAGTGTAGGTTCCGTTCGCCGGGATCTGAAGCTGTTCAATCTCATAGGATACCACAAGGGGTGCTTTCAGAGAAAGAAAATACAAGTCAGCTGTAGACATGTTCGCTCCCACATGCGGCAATGCCGAAGAAACCAGCTCCGGGACGGCTGTTGCAGCTTTTGACTTCATATTCTGAAAAATCTGCGTCATGACTTCCCTCTGCCGAGATGTCCGTTCAAAATCTGCATTCCCGACATAACGGATTCTTGCATAAGACAGCGCCTGCTTGCCGTTCAGAATGAATTTTCCGCCTTTTTCCAGAAAATCAGACATGATGTCATCTCCGGCAAGAGCATTTACTTCGCTCTGGAGAATTTCATTCACTGCCTGCGCCTCAGCATCCGACACATCAATTTCCACACCGCCGAACGCATCAATAATTCCGGCGAATCCCATAAAGCTCACGCAGAAATAATCATCAATGCTGATCTGATAATTCTGTTCCAGCGTATCCATGAGGAGCTCCGCACCGCCGTAAGCATATGCCGCATTTAATTTATTGTTTCCGTAACCCGGAATCTGAACATAGGCGTCTCGCATGAAAGATGTCAGATATATTTTTTCTGTCATGGAATTCATGGATAATAACAGAATCGTATCAGATCGTCCCCGTTCCGTGGTAATGTCCCTTGCATCCGTACCAATTAACAAAATGTTCTGGACGTGCCCGGCGTCAAGTGTTCCGGTTGTAACTGTCCGTGGCATCCGGGGAATTTTTTCTAATTTACTGATTAATAG
>CAMWWG010000091.1 GCA_947177935.1 uncultured Ruminococcus sp.
CAAGTACTACAAAAAAAGAAACTGCAATCCGTCTCTGTGATGACAGAAACGGACTGCAAGATTTTCTGAATTTAATTTAAAATTTATGATTTTAATTTCGCTTTCATGAGACAGAAATCAAAAATATTGATCTTTCCGTCCTGGTTGAAATCTGCCGCTTTCCAGTAAGTCAGCGTTCCTTTGGAATGCAGCCAGTCTTCCAACATGATTAAATCTCTTTGGTTGAATCTCCCGTCCAGATTGACATCGCCCATCTGATAGGAAACATTTTCATCTTCTGAGACAAGGGGCATCCATAACTGCGCAAGCCAATCTGCTCTTCTTTCTGTGAAATTCCGCAGAAATTCAACACATTCCGTGTAATTGTCCCCGTTTTTCGGACCAAAAACTTTAAAACCGCTTCCGCCGTACATATGCCATCTTGCATTATTCATATCTGCTGAGGGAGTAATTTCATCACCAATTCTGGTCAGAATTGCACCGCCATCCCGTTCCGTATCTGTCAAGTCACACAGATAGGGATAGAAATCCTGAAAATAGATCTCCGCTGTGCGCTTTACAATATCACCACGCTTGTAAAGCGTTCCGATCCAACTGACCCCAACTGTCGGGGAATCTTTTCCAAGATCTGCATTATAACCGCTGATCGGAAAGAATGCTGCAAATAAATTGTTACTATCCCAGGAATACCCTACATCTCCGTCCCAGTTGCCCCGGACAGCGGAATAATTATAATAAGCAAAATCAAAATCCCAGACCGGAGAACAGTGTAATTTTCCGTCTCCGGCGGAATCTCTGTCTTTCCATAAAAAGAAACTTTCGTTATAACTATCCGTGTCCATAGAAATTTCCTCGATCAGATAGCCTTTTATCAGGGAATCCAGATCTATGTATTCCGTGTAGTGCTTTCCGAGAGAATTACAGCCGTCCGGAGAATAAATCGCATCTTCCAGTTCCTGCACATAATTTTTGATATATTCCACCTGCTGTTGCGTGGCGTATTCCGGGGATTTGATTTCAAACGCCTGTCCTCTGGTTGTGACAAAGCCGCTTTTGGTACTCGGATATCTGATATTCATTTTACATTCCAGTAAATAACCGCCTGTAATGTCTTCGGGATTATTCGGAATATCATAATATTTATAGCTGTCCTGAGCATACTCCCGGATTCCGGCATTGACGGACTTCCGTTCATATTCTTTTAATTCTTTTTCATTCAGAAGTTCTGTTTCTTCACCCAGTTCATGAATATTCACACGGTTTTTCTGGATCTGGACACGTTCACTTAATTGATATGTTCCCCGATAAGAACCATCTGCATAGAGATCCACAAAAACAGAATCCATCACATAATCCATGCCGGCGGCACGGCTGATTTCAAATGTCATTTTATTGCGTAGCATGGAGTGATCCAGGTAATTCCCCAGGAGAGCCCATTTTTTGGCTTTTCCCATGCCATACAGATCGGCTTTCTGGGGAAGTTTGATATTATACGGCTTTTTCCGACTATAATCCCAGGAAGAATTACCATGAGACGTAATTTTTTCAATTTCTCCCTTGTATTCTAGATTCCCGTTATAATTCAGCATCAACGCCGATCCTGTTTCTGTGATTCCCCTGTTGGTATCCAGCATATCCAGTCCGCCGTGACTGGTTGTCAGATAGATACATCCCAGATTAGATTGCATAACCCGGAGCGTTCCGCAGTCGATTTCATCCACAGTTATCTGGAATTCGTCTGCTTTACTTAGAACAGATGTCATCTCGCCGGAATGGATTTCCTGATCATCCAGGGAAATTTTCATATCTCCGGCAGAACAGGTAATGACAAGATTTTCCCGGTCAGCGGTCACCGGAAGAAAGATATAATGGCAATTTTCCCATTCACTGTACCACCAATCTGTATAATCCAGATCTGTTTCAATGCCTGGGGAGAGATTTTCGACCCGGAACGAGGTGACGGGCGTCTCTTGGTAAGATATTTCCTGGTCTATGAGATCAGAAACATCGGTATTTTCTGCGGAAACCTGAGGAATTTGCGAAAACGGGCAAGCCGAAACAGCGAGCAATCCGCACAGAAACACGGCGGAAATTTTTCTGATATTAATTTTGACGCAATGATTCATAAATTTCAAACCTCTTTTTTAACAAATAATTAATTATTTAATATTTTAATATTTTAACATATTCTATCAGAAATGTCAACAGATTTGTCCGAAATTCTTCAAAATGGAATAAATTTTCGCAAAATTTGATTTAAAATATGCCGGAGAATATTCCAAAATTTCCCCGGCATACTGCAAATACATACATCTGTTTTTATCTATTTATTTAATTTAATATTTAATTTAATATAAATGAATATATTACTGTTCCAGGTGCTCTGCGCATTCTCTCAGACGTGCATATTTCTTTTTCGTTGCCATACCGCCACGGATGTGACGTTCCTGTTTGTTCTGCAAAAGAATTTCATGCACTTGCTCGGCAAGCTCCGGCTGTATGTACGGCAGCCGCTCGCTTACATCCTTGTGCACAGTGCTTTTGGAAATCCCATATTGTTTTGCCGCCGCACGGACGGTCGCCCGATGTTCCAGGATGTACGTGCCAAGCATAACGGCTCTGTCACCTGCTGCATCTGTTTGTGTGATTTGATTGTGCATAACATCTCACTCCTAGTTCCGTGAATTCAGTTTGATTCTGAAAAAGAATTCTGTAGAGTATATGCGCAGATTCCCGGTTTTAGCAGAGTTTTTTTAAAAAAATTACAAAAAATAGCAGACGGTTTTCTGAATTCTGACCCTGGAACGGCTTATAATAATTGAAATAATTATTAATAATAAAATTAGTTTAATTTTTTAGATTTTTAGATTTTTAGATTTTAAGATGCAATCTGATTTGTTAGCCAGACAAACAAACAGAAACAATAAAATTTATCTGAAATTTTCGGTTTTTCTAGGCATTTTCGATAAATGTAAAAAATATGGAAAATCTTGATTGACAAAACCTTGACAAACTTTTAAAAAAGTAGTATGATTAGAGTATAAAGTCACAGCAGTCTCCTGCTGTGCATGATAGAAAGGAAGATGTCATTTATGTTCAAACACTTTGCGCCTGAATGGGATGGCTTTACCCCTGGCAGATGGAGCAACACTTCTGTGAATGTCCGTGACTTCATTCAGAAGAATTACACGCCTTATGACGGCGACGAGAGCTTTCTCCAGCCTCCGACAGAGGCAACCAAGCAGCTCTGGGAACAGGTTATGGATCTGTCCCGTCAGGAACGTGAGGCAGGCGGCGTTCTGGATATGGATACAAAAATTATTTCAACGATCACTTCCCACAAAGCCGGTTATTTAAACAAAGATCTGGAAAAAATCGTCGGTTTCCAGACAGATCAGCCATTTAAACGTGCGCTCCAGCCGTTCGGCGGCATCCGTATGGCACAGACTGCCTGCAAGGCTTACGGCTATGAAGTCGATCCGAGCGTTGTCGAGATCTTCACCAAATACAGAAAGACACATAACCAGGGCGTTTTTGACGCTTACACGCCTGAAATGCGCCTTGCCAGAAAGTCTGCCATTCTCACAGGACTCCCGGATGCTTACGGCAGAGGCAGAATTATCGGCGACTACCGTCGTGTTGCCCTCTACGGCATTGACATGCTGATTCAGGATAAAGAACACCAGAAAGAAACACATTTCGTCCGGATGACTTCTAAAAATATCCGTCTCCGGGAAGAACTATCGGAACAGATCAACGCACTGAAAGAATTAAAGCAGTTAGGCGAGATTTACGGTTTTGACCTGTCAAGACCCGCAAAGAATGCGCAGGAGGCTGTGCAATGGCTCTATCTAGGCTATCTTGCGGCGGTCAAAGAGCAGAACGGTGCGGCAATGTCTCTGGGAAGAACATCCACATTCCTGGATATTTATATCCAAAGAGATCTGGAAAAAGGTCTGATTACAGAATCTGAGGCACAAGAATTAATTGATCATTTTATTATGAAATTAAGACTTGTAAAATTCGCAAGAACGCCGGAATATAATGCACTGTTCTCCGGTGACCCGACATGGGTAACGGAATCCATCGGCGGCGTATCCGTGGATGGTCAGCACATGGTAACAAAAAATTCCTTCCGGTATCTGAACACACTGAATAATCTTGGAACAGCACCTGAACCGAACATGACAATTCTATGGTCTGTCAAACTGCCGCAAAATTTCAAACGGTTCTGTGCAAAAATGTCTATTAAATCCAGTTCGATCCAGTATGAGAATGACGACATGATGCGTGTCACCCACGGGGATGATTATGCAATCGCCTGCTGTGTGTCTTCCATGAGAATCGGCAAAGAAATGCAGTTCTTCGGCGCAAGAGCAAACCTTGCAAAATGCTTGTTGTATGCAATTAACGGCGGTGTGGATGAAGTCATGAAGATCCAGGTAGGTCCGAAATACAGACCTGTGGAGGGCGATTATCTGGATTATGACGATGTCATGGAAAAATATGATGAAATGATGGAATGGCTTGCCGGACTGTATGTCAATACGCTGAACGTGATTCATTTCATGCACGATAAATACAGTTATGAGCGTGTGCAGATGGCACTCCATGACAGAGATGTCAAGCGTTATTTTGCAACCGGTATCGCAGGCTTGTCCGTTGTAGCAGATTCCCTGAGCGCCATCAAGTATGCAAAAGTCAAGTGCATCCGTGATGAACAGGGCATTGTAGTGGATTATGAAGTGGAAGGCGATTTCCCGAAATACGGCAATGATGATGACAGAGTCGATCAGATTGCTGTGGAAATTGTCCGGAAATTCATGGATAAAATCCGGAAACACCACACGTATCGGGACGGCGTTCCGACAATGTCCATTTTGACAATTACTTCCAATGTTGTTTATGGAAAAAAGACGGGCAACACACCGGACGGCAGAAAGCACGGCGTTCCGCTTGCACCGGGTGCAAATCCAATGCACGGCAGAGATACACATGGCGCAGTAGCATCCCTGAGTTCTGTATCAAAATTGCCGTTCCGTCACGCACAGGACGGCATTTCCAACACATTCTCCATTATTCCGGACGCACTGGGCAAGAACACGAAAATTTTTGCAGGTGATCTGGATATTGACCGCTTGACGCAGGAGGCTTTGCAGGAAGATGAACAAGAAGCAGAATTCTGAAAATTCTGAAATTCCGGAAATTTCTGATCAGCAGGCAGATGAAATTGTAGCATTGCTGGACG
>CAMWWG010000092.1 GCA_947177935.1 uncultured Ruminococcus sp.
GCTCCGTGTCAGAAATCTGCTCGCCGCATACGGTCTGATTATCGATGTAGGTGGTCTGGAACGTTTTTCAAGCCGTGTCGTTGTCGGACCCGAAATCATTTCCAGGGGCTTTGTCTATGTCCGGGAGGCTGATGAGATCATCACCCAGGCAAGACAATTAATGAGTGATGAACTGCGCAAGTGTTCCCATGCGGAACTGCGGGAATGGACAGCACTTAAATCCAGACTGCGGGAATCCATGTCAAATTTTATTTTTGACAATATGAAACGCACGCCCATGATTCTGCCGATTATTTTAGAAATATAAAAAGCAATTTTATTCTTGAGATCTTGGGATAGAGGGGAGGTGGCAGCGTGAAACCGAAATATCATGGTTTGTTTTGGGCATTTCTGGTGATTCTGGTCGGGATGACAGTGATTTTATCTGTGATTCTGTTCCGTAGCGGTCAGCGTTACAGTCTGCTGTACCATCTGCCGACATTCCTGCTGGCTGTGGTCACGGCTGTCAATCTTCTGTATTCCCAGCAGTATCATATCCGATATATTGCAAAATTAAACCATGAATGTGAACAGGCAGAACTGAATACGATGCAGCGGCTGCCTGTCGGAATCTGCGTCCTGGATCATGCGGACATTTTTCTGCACTGCAACCAGTTCTTTGAACAGCAGATCATGTTTGACCAGGATTTTTTCGGAAAGAAACTTCCCGAATGTATTCCGATTGATCCGGCACTTCCGGAACAGGATATTCACTGGCAGGAAAGATATTATCATGTCACTGCTGTGTCTTACGAAGATCCGGAAAAAAATTGTTATACCACATTTCTCTGGTCGGATAGGACGGAACTTGAACGGCTCCGGCAGGATTATGACAATTCCCGGATGTGCGTGCTTGTGATTGTCATTGATAATTACGAAGATCTGATCCAGAATGCCAAAGAGAGCGAAAAACTGGAGATCAGTGCCGCCATTGAAAAATTATTGGAAGAATTTATCTCCCGGACGAACGGCATTCTCAAACGTCTCAAAAATGACAGATTTATTGCAATTCTGGAAGAACAGCATATCCAACAGTGCATTCTGGAAAAATTTCGGATTTTGGACGATGCTCGGAAGATTTGCGTCAGCAGTCGGAATAACAAGAATTTTATTACATTCTCCATTGGTGTCGGGCACGGTGCGGAAAATTTGCAGGAAAGCGAAGCGCTTGCCGTCCAGTGTCTGGACATGGCGCTGGGACGTGGCGGCGATCAGGCTGTCCTCAAGACGGAGAACGGATTCCGATTTTTCGGAGGTGTTTCCAAAGGCGTCGAGAAGAAATCCAGAGCCAAAACTCGGATTGTTGCCGGTGCGGTGCAGGATTTCATCCTCAACAGTGAAAATGTGTACTTAATGGGTCATCGGTTCGGCGATCTGGATTCTGTTGGCTCTGCCTGCGGTCTTGCCGGAGCGATTCAGGAAATGGGAATTCCTGTGAATGTCGTGGTTGATCCGGAAAAAAATCTTTCCAAACAGTTAATTGCCATGGTCAGGCAGGAAATGGGCAAAGAATTATTCCTCACGCCACAACAGGCAATTGACACGATCACGGAGAATACGCTGTTAATCATTGTGGATACACATAACAAAGAAATTCTTGAAAGTCTGGCATTATACCAGGCGGCAAAGAAAGTGATCGTCATTGACCATCACCGGAAAAATATTAATTATGTCGACAATGCTGTTGTATTTCATCATGAACCTTATGCGTCTTCCGCTTGTGAGATGGTCACGGAGCTGATTCAGTATTTTAAACTGGAACATCAGGTTCCGTCCTGGTGTGCGGATTGTCTGTTATCCGGGATTATGCTGGACACGAAGAATTTTGTGATGCGCACGGGTGTCCGGACGTTTGAGGCGGCGGCATATCTGAGAAAAACAGGTGCAGATACCGTCCGTGTCAAGTGTCTGTTTTCAGATTCGATTGAAGTGTACCGGAATCGTTCGACGATCGTGTCCGGAGCAGAAATCCGGGGTTGTTATGCGATTGCAACAGCACCGGAGGGGACGCCGGAAGTGCGGTTAGTTGCACCGCAGGCGGCAGATGAGTTATTAAATATTTCTCATGTTACATGTGCATTCGTGATTTACAAAATCCAGGATACTGTGTCAATTTCAGCAAGATCACTCGGAAATGTGAATGTGCAGGTGATTATGGAACAGCTTGGCGGCGGCGGACACCAGACAATGGCGGCGACACAGATCCGGGATGTTTCCATAGAACAGGCGCAAGAACAGCTCCGGAGCGTTCTTGCGGAGAGTTTAGAAGAAAAGCCGGAAGAAAATTCAGAAAAAAATCCGGGAGAATCCGGACTGCCGGCTTAAATTAGAATTTAAATTAAAATTTCAGAAAGGATCTGAGAAGTATGAAAGTTATTTTTATCCAGGATGTCAAAGGTTCGGCGAAGAAAGGTGATCTGAAAGAGGTTGCCGACGGTTACGCACGGAATATGTTAATCAAAAGGGGGCTTGCCGTAGAGGCGACACCGGAGAATCTGAATAAATTGCAGGGACAGCAGGCATCCGCACAGCACAAGAAAGATCTGGAAAAACAAAGTGCAGAGGAAATCCGGAGGAAGATTGACGGACAAAAAATTATAATTTCTGCAAAAGCCGGCACAGGCGGCAGGTTGTTCGGATCTGTGACATCCAGTCAGATCGCCCAGAAAATCGAAGAAGTTTATCAGTGCAAAATTGACAAGAAGAAAATTTTATTAAAATCCGAAATCAAGGCATTTGGAACATTCAGTGCAGAAATCAAGTTATATCAACAGATCTCCGCTGAAATCAAAGTAGAAGTAATTGAAAGTTAATTTAATTAATTATTAATTTTTAATTGATTTAAAATGACAATTCCACACAGAGAGTTGAATTGTGTCGGCTGGCTGTTTCAGGGAAAGGGGCATTTTCATGGCAGAATTCACTGACTTTCCAAATTATCGTGACAGAGCTGATTTTGAACTTCCCTACAGCTTGGAGGCAGAACAGACGATCCTCGGCTCGATCCTGATGAATCCCGACGTTCTGGGTACCGTTATGGAGATCCTCAAGCCGGATTGTTTCTACATTGAAGAACATAGAAAACTTTACAGGATTATGGTTAACATGTTCGGCAACAGCAGCCATATTGATGTGATTACCGTCCTGAATGAGGCAATTGCGGCGCATGTTTTTGAGACACCGGCGCAGGGCAGATCCTATCTTGCCAACATCGCCGAAAACGTTCCGACCATTGCCAACGTCCGGAGCTACTGCCGGATTGTGATGGATAAATATTATATCCGTCTTCTGGCATCATCCTGCCGGGACATTCTGACCACAATCCAACGGGGAGAAAATGACGCACAGCTCCTGATTGAAACCGCAGAACAAAGTATTTTCAATATTCGTCAGGGCAGGAACACCGGCGGATTGACACCATTTCATGAAATCATCACAGAAGCCTATCAGCACATCGGACGCCTTGCAGGTCCTGACAGAGAATTATATGTCGGTGTCCGTTCCGGATTTTCCTATCTGGACACGATGATATCCGGGCTGAATAAATCCGACTTGATTCTGGTGGCGGCTCGTCCGGCAATGGGCAAGACAGCATTTGCGTTGAACATTGCTCAGCATGTTGCCAAGACCAACCCGGATAAACAGGTCTGCATTTTCTCTCTGGAAATGTCCAAGGAACAATTGGCGGCAAGATTTCTGTCTTCTGTGGCGCAGGTGGATTCCGGAAAACTCCGGAGCGGCAGAATTTTTGGTGATGATTGGACGAAACTCGCCGCCGCTGCAAGCTTTCTGATGAATATGCCGATTTATATTGATGATACAGCCGGGATCACCGTTGCGCAGATGAAAGCGAAACTCCGGCGGATGCAGAATTTAGGACTTGTAATAATTGATTATCTGGGATTGATTTCGTCCACAATGCGGACAGACAGCAAAGTCCAGATCGTGACGGAAATCACAAGGCAATTAAAAATTATGGCAAAAGAAATGCAAGTTCCGGTTGTGTTGTTGTCGCAGTTATCCAGAGGACCTGAAAACCGGCAGAACAAACGCCCGATGTTATCGGATCTTCGTGACTCCGGTTCTATCGAACAGGATGCCGATGTAGTAATGTTCTTGTATCGGGATGCGTATTATAATGACAATTGCAAGACGCCAAATGTTGCCGAGTGTATTGTTGCCAAGAACCGCCACGGCGGGACAGGAACAGTTAATTTGATCTGGGACGGACAGTTTACAAAATTCAGTTCTATGGAGAAGTCCGGTGAAAAAATTTAGACATCATAAAAATAAAATTTATCAGACCATCCGGGATTTTCTGACCCGGGAACGGATTCGGGATGTGCCTGTTGCGGTGGCGCTCTCCGGAGGTGCTGACAGTGTATGCTTACTGATGGGATTGTTACACTGGCGGGATACGTTCCACGTGGAACTTTCTGCTCTGCATGTGCAGCATAATCTAAGAGGGGCAGAAAGTTTCCGGGATGAGCAATTCTGCCGGGATCTGTGTGAAACGATGGGAGTTCCCTTGCAGGTGATTTCTGTGAATGTCCGGGATTATCAGGAAGCTTCCGGGATTTCGTCATTGGAAACCGCCGCCCGGAAATGTCGTTATGACGCATTTCAAGCACATCGTCCGGAAAATGGCCTGATTGCAACAGCGCACACGGCGTCGGACAATTTGGAAACGATTCTGTTCCGGCTGACCCGTGGGACGGGATTAAAAGGCTTGTGTGGGATTCCGCCCAGGAGAGACTATTATATCAGACCATTACTGGAAATTACCCGATCCGAGATTGAATTATTGTTAGAACAACAACATCAGGATTATGTCACAGATTCCAGTAATTTACAGGATGATTATACCAGGAATTTTATTCGGCACAGAATTGTGCCGTTGTTGACAAGGATCACAAGCACTCCCGAAAAATCCGGGATGATGCTGACGGATCTGCTCCGGCAGGAAGAAGATTTTCTGGAAATTTCTGCGCAGCAGGCTTATCAGGAATATTTTCAGCCGGCGGATGATTCGCTCTGGGGAATGAAAATGCTCCATCCGGCATTACAGAGGCGTTGTATTAAAATTTATCTGGAACGTCATAAAATTCGTGCAGACTATCAGAATATTATTCTGGTGCAGAATTTGTTGCAGCATGGCGGTCATGCAGAACTTGTCCGGGGTCTGGTCACGGC
>CAMWWG010000093.1 GCA_947177935.1 uncultured Ruminococcus sp.
CAGAAGAGGGTGAGAAAATCATCCGGGAAATTCATCAAAATATGAGAAAAAATGTAGAAAGGATGATTGCCCAGATCGGAGCGGAACGTTTGGAAACAGCATTTACCGTCATGCAGGAAATCCGGGGCATTCTGGAATCCAATTGCGAATAATATTATTATATTAATATGTATGATTCTGATAAGAAGTAAGATTAAAATTTAGAATTAAGAATTGAGAAAGGAGAATGAGAATGATTCAATTATTCAGGTATTTACGTAAAAAAGACTGGGGCATCGTCGCAATTGCATTGTTATTCATTGTCTTGCAGGTGTGGCTTGATTTAACCATGCCGGACTATATGTCGGAAATTACGCTTCTGGTGCAGACAGATGGGAGCGAAATGTTGGAAATTCTTACAGCAGGCGGGAAGATGTTGCTTTGCGCCTTGGGAAGTCTGGCATGTTCCTTTGCAACAGCCGTCTGTGCGTCGAAGATCGCTTCTGAATTCAGTGCCGTCCTTAGAAGCGAATTATTTCAGCAGGTGCAGGCATTTTCTATGGCAGAAATCGGGAAATTTTCTACAGCAAGTTTAATTACCCGTTCAACGAACGATGTCACACAAGTGCAGATGGTAATTGTTATGGGTTTGCAAGTAATGATAAAAGCGCCAATTATGGCAGTCTGGGCGATCTGCAAAATTGCCGGAAAACAGTGGCAGTGGATGACGGCAACAGGGATTGCCGTTGTAGTTCTGTTGTGTATTGTGGGTGTCTGTATTGCTGTTTCGTTCCCGAAATTCCGAAAATTACAGATTTTAACGGATAATCTGAACCGTGTTACAAGGGAAAACCTCACGGGCATCCGGGTTGTCCGGGCGTACAACGCTGAAGAATACCAAGAAAAGAAGTTTGAAAAGGCAAATGATGAGACCATGCGTACACAGTTGTTTACCATGCGGACAATGTCATTTATGATGCCAAGCATTACCATGATTATGAGCGGCTTGACGCTTTCGGTCTATTGGATAGGCGCAATTCTGATTGATCAGGCGGACATGATGGAAAAAGCAGTTCTGTTTGCAGATATGATGGTATTTTCGCAGTATGCCGTCCAGGTGGTCATGGCGTTCATGCTGTTGGTTATGATTTTTATGATTTTGCCAAGAGCGTCCGTATCCGCCAGAAGAATCCTGGAAGTATTGGATACAAAATTATCCATTGCAGACGGCAGTTTCCAGGGGCGTTCTGAAAAATCTGGTGAAATTGAATTCCGGCATGTGTCATTTCGTTATCCGGATGCCGATGCGGATGTGATCCATGATATTTCGTTCACAGCTAAAAAAGGTGAAACGATTGCGTTCATTGGTGCAACCGGGTGCGGCAAGAGTACAGTCATTAATTTAATTCCCAGATTTTATGATGCCACAGAGGGGAAAATCCTGGTGGATGGTGTCAACGTCCGGGAATATTCCCAGAAAGCATTAAGAAATAAAATTGGCTATGTATCACAGAAAGCGATGCTGTTCTCCGGGACAATCCGATCCAATACAGCTTACGGCGACAACGGAAAAGCCATCCCGGATCAAAAAGACCTGGAGCAGGCAATTGCTACGGCGCAGGCACAGGATATTATCCAGAAAATTTATAAAGGCTATGATGGCTATGTCGCGCAGGGTGGTTCTAATTTATCCGGCGGACAGAAACAAAGGATTTCGATTGCGAGGGCAATTGCCTGGAAACCGGAAATTTTTATTTTTGATGATTCTTTCTCGGCACTGGACTATAAGACAGATCGTGCATTGCGAAGTGCATTGCAGGAAACCTGCAAGGATGCCACAAGACTGATTGTTGCACAGAGAATCGGCACAATTCGGGATGCAGATCAGATTATTGTACTGGATGAGGGCAGAATTGCCGGGATCGGCAGGCATGAAGATCTCATACAAAATTGTGAAGTCTATCAACAGATTGCATATTCCCAGTTATCAAAGGAGGAATTGGCATAATGGAAGAAAAAGAAAATCAGAGAAAATATCAGTCAAAACCAGTAATGCGTGCTCCTGGCGGACATGGAATGCGTGGCGGCGGCGAACAGGCAAAAGATTTTACAGGCACATGGAAGAAATTAATTGCCTATTGCAAAAAATATCTTATCGTTGTAATTATTGCTGTGATCTGTGCTGTTCTGGGAACGGTTCTGATACTGATCGGACCGGATCAGCTTTCCAGAATGACGGATGAGATCACAAAAGGTATCATGACCGGGATTGATATGGATGGTGTGAAACAGATCGGCTTCTTATTAATTTTATTTTATGCGATAAGTTATGTTCTTTCTGTTGTACAGCACTGGATCATGGCAACTGTCACACAGAAAGTTTCTAAAAATCTTCGGAGCGACATTTCCCGGAAAATTAATGTTCTGCCTATGTGGTATTATAATCAGACCACAACGGGAGATATTCTGTCCAGAGTCACGAATGACGTTGATACCATCGGGCAGTCCTTGAATCAAAGTGTCGGGACGCTTGTTTCTGCTATTGTGTTATTTCTCGGCAGTTTGATGATGATGTGCAAAACCAATATCACATTGACATTCACAGCAATCCTGGCAACTCTGATCGGATTTGTGTTCATGTTTGCCATCATGGGAAAAAGTCAGAAATATTTCAAGCAGCAGCAGGAATATTTAGGCGCTTTAAACGGACATATTGAAGAAATTTACACAGGGCATACCGTTGTGAAAGCTTATAACGGCGAATCTGCAGCAGAACGGCAGTTTGCTGTGATGAATGATAATCTCAGAAACAGCGGATTTAAAGCACAATGCTTGTCCGGCATGATGATGCCGCTGATGAGTTTTATCGGCAATTTTGGTTATGTTGCAGTCTGTGTTGTCGGTGCGGTGCTTGTCATGCAGAATCAAATTGGATTTGGTGTTATTGTAGCATTCATGTTATATATCCGGTATTTCACACAGCCGTTGTCCCAGATGGCGCAGGCAGCGCAGTTGCTCCAGTCCGCCGCCGCCGCCGGGGAACGTATATTTGAATTCCTGGAAGCTGAAGAAATGACAGACGAATCCGGAAAAGCATCCGGATTACCGACGACAAAAGAAAAAGGCAAAGTTGAATTCGAGCATGTACAGTTCGGCTATGAGAATACCGGAAAGACGATCATTCATGACTTTTCAGCAAAAGCAAATCCCGGTCAGAAGATTGCAATTGTAGGGCCTACGGGTGCTGGTAAGACAACTATGGTGAATTTATTAATGCGTTTTCATGAAATCCAGGGCGGTGAAATCCGGATTGACGGTGTTCCGGTCAGTCAGATGACCAGGAAAGCTGTGCATGATCAGTTCTGCATGGTTTTGCAGGATACCTGGCTGTTTGAGGGGACGATCCGGGAAAATCTGATTTACTGCACGCCGGATGCCGATGATGAAAAAATGAAACAGGCATGTCAAGCTGTGGGGTTGGATCATTTTATCCGGACACTTCCAGACGGATATAATGCTGTTCTGAATGACCAGGTGAATTTATCCCAGGGACAAAAACAGCAGTTGACGATTGCAAGGGCAATGATTGCCGATAAGCCGATGCTGATCCTAGATGAAGCGACTAGTTCTGTCGATACCCGGACGGAATTACAGATTCAGAAAGCCATGGATGCGCTGATGGAAAACAGAACTTCTTTTGTGATTGCACACAGACTTTCGACAATCAAGGATGCTGATCTGATCCTTGTCATGAAAGACGGCGATATTATTGAGAGCGGCAATCATATTGAATTATTATCCAAAGGCGGATTCTATGCGGATCTGTATAACAGTCAGTTTGAGCAGTCAGCATGATACAAATAAAACAAGGCATTCGCTCTCATAGCGAATGCCTTTAATCTGTAAAAAAACGAAATTATCTCTTGGAGAACTGCGGTGCACGACGAGCAGCCTTGAGACCGTATTTCTTTCTTTCCTTCATTCTGGGGTCACGAGTCAGGAAACCTGCGCTCTTGAGAGCCGGACGGAGTTCTGCATCGTACTGGAGCAATGCACGGGAGATACCATGACGAATTGCACCAGCCTGTCCCGTTACGCCGCCGCCCGTGACTGTGCAGACAACATCAAACTTTTCTGTTGTTTCTGTGAGTGCGAGAGGCTGACGAACGATCAGTTTCAGTGTTTCAAGACCAAAATAATCGTCAATATTTCTGCCGTTGATGGTAATATTGCCATTGCCGGGAATTAATCTGACTCTGGACACAGAATGCTTTCTTCTGCCTGTGCCGTAGTGATAAGCAACTTTAGGTTCGTACATTAGATAGATCCTCCTTTAATCAGAATTCGTAAACTTCAGGCTTCTGTGCAGCATGCTTGTGTTCTGTGCCTTTTACGGTGCGCAGACGCTTGAGTTGATTTGCGCCCTGTGTATTGTGGGGCAGCATACCGGTGACAGCGATTGTCATAGCACGTTCCGGCTGTTCTGCCATTAATTTCTTGTAGGAAAGTTCTTTCAGACCGCCGATCCAGCCTGTGTGCCAGTAGAATTTTTTCTGCTCCAGTTTCTTGCCGGTCAAGATTGCTTTTTCGCAATTGATGATGATGACATGATCGCCGCAGTCCACATGGGGTGCATAAGTGGGCTTGTGTTTGCCTCTGAGCAATACAGCAGCCTGTGCGGCAACACGACCGAGCGGCTTGTCTGCAGCATCTAAAATATACCAGTTACGGCTAATTTCGCCGGCTTTCGGCATTGTAGTAGACATAGAATACTCCTCCGTTTTTGAAAATTTAAAGAATTATTTAATTTAAAATAAATCAGGCGTACTTACCGGCAGAAGACTGCGCACGGCACGGGGATACCGGTCACGGCAAATACGGGCATCGCCGGGCGGTTACTCCAGGACGCCATGTATTTTCATTATACTTTTTTTTTCAGGATTTGTCAAGTATTTTTTGAAAAAATTTTCAAAAATTTCTCAGGACTCTAGAAATCTGAAGAAAAAAGCGTCAGAAAGAAATGTGATTGATTGATTTTACTATAATTTTATCTTTTAGTTTAAAATTATTATATATTTTTTACAAATTCGGGAAAATTTCAGAATTTTTAAAGAAAAAGTCTTGACAAATCCCGGAAAATATGATATTCTATAAAAGATGGATTGCCATCATTACCCCCTATATTATC
>CAMWWG010000094.1 GCA_947177935.1 uncultured Ruminococcus sp.
GTCACAATGACCGCAGCTGCATTTGTTTCCACAGGAACTGCACCCGCCGCTTTTGTGATCTTTCCAGATGCTCCGGATGGCAAGCACCAGAATTGCGGCAATGATTAAAATGACTATTACATTTGCCATATTAAGCCCTTTCTAAAGAAAGTTTTGATTTCTTCTCAGGAGAATACGCTTTCTTGATGAATAACAAGTAAATTACGAACAACAGACAAACAATCGCAAACACTGTGCCGATGCCGAATGCGCCTGTTGTCAGCAGTGTCCCGAACTGATAGATCATCAGAGAGACAATATAAGCCAGGGCACACTGATAGCATACGGCAAACCAGGTCATTTTACCGGACATCATTTCACGGCGTAATGCGCCGACTGCTGCAAAACAGGGAACGCACAGCAGATTGAATGCCATCATCGCATAAGCGGCAACGGGAGTATAAGCTGCCGCCAGCTCCGGCCAGAATTCTGCACCATCCTCTGCGACTTCCTCAAATCCGTACAGAACGCCGAATGTGCCGACAAGATTCTCTTTTGCAATCAGTCCTGTCAGGGATGCGACAGCGGCTTTCCAGTCGCCGAATCCTAACGGCGCAAAGATCGGCGCAATGATTTTACCGATTCCGGCAAGCATGGATTCTTCCGGATCAACCATTTCAAAATGCAGATTGAAACTCTGTAAAAACCAGATCAGAACCGTAGAAACCAGGACAATGGAAGTGGCTTTCTTGATGAATGCAAGACCCCTGTCAAGCATCGTCCGCAGAACATTCCCTATCCCCGGCAGATGATAAGCCGGCAGTTCAATGACAAACGGCGCAGGATCTCCGGCGAATAATTTTGTCTTTTTCAGGATAATCCCGGAAATCACAACGCAGGCAATGCCCAGGAAGTATGCTGACGGCCCAACCCAGACCTGATCCGGGAAGAATGCACCTGCAATCAGTGCAATGATCGGGAGTTTTGCCCCGCAGGGAATGAATGTTGTCGTCATAATTGTCATACGGCGGTCGTTATCGCTTTCAATCGTCCGGGATGCCATAATCCCAGGAACACCGCATCCGGTAGAGACTAACATTGGGATGAAAGATTTACCGGATAAACCAAATTTACGGAAAATCCGGTCTAATACAAATGCAATTCTTGCCATATAGCCACAGTCTTCCAGGATTGCCAGACAAATGAATAATACTAACATCTGTGGCAGGAATCCGAGAACAGCACCAACACCGCCGACAATTCCATCCATAATTAGACCATAGAGCCAATCGGCAAGACCAAGATTTTCCAGTGCACCGCCTAAGTACGTCGGGACAATTTCCCCAAACAGAACATCATTGACCCAATCCGTCGCCATTGTGCCGATTGTGGAAATAGAAATAAAATACACCAGGAACATAATTACTGCAAAGATCGGCAACGCCAAAATTCTATGCGTCACGATTCTGTCAATCTTATCCGATGCGGTCATACCGGAAGTATCTTTCTTGTGAATACACTTTTCTGTCACGGAAGCAATCCAAGCATAACGTTCTCCGGTAATGATGCTTTCACTGTCATCATCCAAAATTTCCTCACAGGATGCCACCAGATTTTCAATGTTTCCCAGATCCAAAGCATTCAGCCCCAGATCTTGTTGTATTTCCTCGTCTCGTTCAAACAATTTCACAGCATACCAGCGCAGGCTTCTGGAATCTGCTTTTCCGGTGATGATCCCGGAAATTTTCTCTATTACAGTTTCGATTTCATCCGAAAATTTCTGTTTTAAGGCAACTTCTTTTTTGTTTTTTGCGACAGCAACCGCTTTTTTCACAGCGTCTTCAATGCCGTCCCCTTTGAGTGCAGAAATTTCGACAACTTCACAGCCGAGCATGTTGCCGAGTTTTTTCGTGTCAATCCGGTCGCCGTTTTTTCGGATCACATCCATCATATTGAGTGCAATCACAACAGGAATGCCAACTTCAATCAACTGTGTGGAAAGATATAAATTTCTTTCCAGATTTGTCGCATCGACGATATTTAAAATGGCATCCGGCTTGTCATGGATAATATAATTCCGGGATACGATTTCTTCCGCAGTATACGGAGAAAGTGAATAAATACCCGGTAAATCTTCGATAATTACGGATTTGTCGGATTTTAATCTGCCGTCTTTCTTTTCTACCGTCACGCCAGGCCAGTTGCCGACATGCTGTGCACTGCCTGTCAAAGCATTGAACAGCGTCGTTTTGCCGGTGTTCGGATTTCCAGCGAGTGCTAATCTGATTTCCATGTAAAAAATACTCCTTATCAGTATAATATTATCAATATTATGAATTATAATTTAATTCACTTCGATCAATTCTGCATCGCTTTTCCGGATTGTTAATTCATACCCCCGGACGGTCAGCTCAATCGGATCTCCTAACGGAGCGACTTTCCGAACGTAGACCTTTGCGCCCTTGGTGATTCCCATGTCCAGAATTCTGCGCCGGAGTGCGCCGTCTCCATGCAGTTTTACAACTGTAACTGTCTGCCCACAGGCAATTTCTTTCAATGATTTCATAATCTGAAATACTTTCTCCTTTCTGAAAAATTGAAAATTAAAAAAATTTAATCTGCAAGAATAATCCTGCTCGCTGTCACTTTGTTCAGGGCGAGCCTCGAACCTTTCAGCTCAATGATTAAATTCCCTGCCAGTTCTGAAATTACCCGTATGTTTTCGCCTGTGACAAATCCCAGTTCTTCCAGATGGCGGACAGCGGCGGATTTTCCGTGCAGTTCCTTAATCACACCGGACTGTCCCTGTTTTAACATTGTTAATGGCATCATAATTCCTCCCTGGATGATATAAATTTTAAATTAAATTTAAAATTAGAATCTGCTAATTCAAATATCAAATTTTAAGTTAGCTTCTCCTAACCAGTATCTATTATAGCGTATTTCTGTCTTCTTTTGTATTCTATTATTGACTTGTTATTCTATTAATTTTATTCTGATATTGACTTTTAATTGACAAATTTTCAATTTTCTCTGGCTTTTTTCTGTTTTTTATGCTATAATAAACAAAAACTGGATTTTCATTTCCAGATACCTGAGGTGAACTTATGACACAAGAACAATGGTCAGCAATTAGAAACAGAAATAAAGATTACGATAATCAATTCTTTTATGCTGTCAGAACAACGGGGATTGTCTGCCGTCCTTCCTGCACTTCCCGGCCGTGCAATCCGAAGAATATTATCATTTTTTTCACACTGCAGGAAGCACTTGCCCATGGATTCAGACCATGCAGAAAGTGCCGTCCGGAACTGCCGGACTGGAACGGCGCAAAAGCAGAACTTGCCAGATCTGCACAAAAGCTCATCACGGAAAATTACAAGGAAAAATTTTCTTTGCAGGCAATCGCCGGTACTCTCTATGTCAACAAGAGCTATCTTGTCCGGACATTTAAAGAAATCACCGGTATCACGCCCCTTGCGTATCATCATCAGATCCGCTGCGAACAGGCAAAAAAACTGCTGACCCGGCAGGAATTAAGCATTTCTTTCATTAGCTGTGAAGTCGGCTATCAGACGGCATCCCATTTTACAAAAATGTTTAAATCCGTCTGCGGCTGTACGCCATCAGAATACCGAAACAACTATCTAGCAACGCTTCAAACTGACAGAACACAAACAGAATAATTTTATTTCGCTTGATTTTTAAAAAAATTATATATTTTTGCTATATATTTTTTAAAAAACCCTTAATTTTTGTGAATTTATATAAAATTCCTATTTTGCTATTGACATTTGCAATTTCTTGTGCTATAATAATAAAGTCATCAGGGATATGACGATTAAAAACAAAATGAAAATGGATCGCGGGATGGAGCAGCTCGGTAGCTCGTCGGGCTCATAACCCGAAGGTCGTTGGTTCAAATCCAGCTCCCGCAACCATGTTTCTGTATCAAAAAAGATAACAGAGTGAAAAAGACCGAGAAATCGGTCTTTTTTATTGTATCCGGAGGTTGAAATTTTTAAGTGAAACCGTAGATGACATTGCTGAAAAAATAATCTGAATCAGGATTTGAACCAATGAAAAATCATTTTCAGAACAAATTCAAAGTCAGTCACATAAAAATTTTAGTTAATTTCAGCTAAAACCAGATAAAATAGAATAAAAAACTTGCACAAAGTTTTATAGCCGGTTTTGTATATTTCTCACAAAGTGAAGAAATAAATGAAATCGGCTTTTTTTATTTACAGAAGAAAAATAATTGAAATAAATGGTATTTTTATGTAAGGAGGGAGTCGATGGCGTGGAAAAAGCATCTCACACAGGAAGAAAAATCTGCCTATCATGAGAAGAAACAAAGCGAAATGAGCAAATTGTTTCAAAGAATTGATGAAGGTGTGAAAGAAGTGTTTACCTCTGAAAAATATCAGGAGTATCTCAGATTTATGGCAAAATTTACGAATTATTCCGCAGGAAACTGTATGCTGATTGCCATGCAGAAGCCAGATGCGACACTCGTAGCAGCCTATGGTAAATGGAAACAGCTTGGCAGGCAGGTCAGTAAAGGCGAAACTGGAATCAGGATACTCGCTCCGATGCCATACAAACGGAAACGTGAGGAACAGGCAGAGAACGAAGAAACAGAAGAAATTGACGGAATTGCATTCAAGGCAGTGAGTGTATTTGACGTGTCGCAGACCAGCGGAAAGGAGCTGCCGGAATATATCCATGACCTGGCAGGCGAAGTGGAATCAGAACAGATGACCGCCGTGCTGAATGCTCTTCGGAAAGTAACCGGAATCCCGATCACCTTTGGGAAAATTCCCGGCGATGTTCATGGCTATTACAGTCACAATGAAGACAGGATTGTAATTCAGATCGGCATGAGCGATGCCCAGACCTTAAAAACAGCGTTTCATGAGTGTGCTCATAAACTGCTTCACGATAAAAGAACAGCACTTCCGACGATGCATGCTGACAGAAGTGCAAAGGAAGTCCATGCAGAGAGTGTTGCTTTTATTGTGGCAGAACATTTCGGACTGGATACTTCCGAATATTCATTTC
>CAMWWG010000095.1 GCA_947177935.1 uncultured Ruminococcus sp.
CAGGATTTCCAGGAGTTCAAACAGCAGGAGTTATTAAAGCTCGCACAAACCCGGCAGGAAATTTCTGATAGAATCGCACAAATTCCTGATCTGGAACTACGGGCTATCCTGGAACGGAAATATCTTGCCTGTCAGACTATGGCACAGATTGCCGAGGCAATGCATTACGATCTGCGGACAATTCAGAGAAAATACAAAAAAGCCCTTGATTTTCTAGAAAATTCTGAAAATTTCCAGAATCCGCATATCAGAAATACCAATTTTTCAGAATCTGTCTTGTGAAATTTCACAAATCCGTATCGGAATCTAAAAAAACATTGACAAATCCATTAGAATGTGTTATACTGATCTTAGGAATTGCTGAAAATATTTCCCGGCAGTCCCGTTTAGATCTGAGAGTATCAAGAAAAATGCTGTTGCACAGCTTGCGGCTTATTTTTACAAAAGCATTTTGTAAATTCTCCCAGGCTGTGCAATGATTTTTTGATTTTTTTGTGATGATTTTTATTATTTTTTATTTAAAATTTTAATACTGCTGCGCTTGCCTGCGCACGGAAAAGAAAGGATTTTACGATGGAACTGACACAGGATCAAATCAACCGGATTCACTCGATGGCGGCACAGTGCCTTGGAATCATGGAAAAACAAGACAGAAAAGGTCAGTATAATGTACTCGTCAAGCTCTATACGGACCAGTTCAAGGAAAGCAACAAATCCAGGGATTATTACGGCGAGTTGCAGACATGGAAGAATCTGACAGGGACTTATGAAAAGCATGTCAAGCAGTGTGAGCTGAAAATGGCAGAAATGCAGAAAAGCATGAATGCCAGTGCCGCAGAGCTTCAGAATGAAAAAGCCAAGACATACAGATGGTATCAGGCTTATACAGATCAGAAAGCAGCACTGGAAAAAGACAACGCACAGCAGGACAAATTGAAAGAAGAAACAGAAAAATTAAAACAGGAAAAATTCAAAATCCAGGAACAGCTTGATACACTCAAACAGGGTGCAAATGATGAAACGCTCCAGAAGATGCTTGCGGAACAGCAGGAATTAACTCGTAATAATCAGGAATTACAAGAAAAAAATGCCGTACTGCGCAGCGAAGTTGCTGCTCTGAAATCTGAAATGGAGACCGTCCGGACACAGAATGCATCCAGTGAGGCGCAGGAAAAATTAGCTGTGGAAATTGATGATCTGAATGCAGAAAATCATCAGTTAAAAATGCAGTTGGAAGAATTACAGCAGAAACAGCCGGAACAGAATAAAGTCAACAAGGCACTGCATGAAAAAAATGAAAAACTTCTCAAAGAAGTGGATAATCTCCGTGGAGAAAACCAGATTTTAAAAGAACAGATGGAACACATCCAGGAAAGTCAGTCTGCCCGGAAAGTACGTTCAGATGATGATGATATTGATGAAGAACTTGAAGAACTGATTGAGGAAAAAGAGGGTCTGGAAGATCAGGTCGACGAATTAAAGAATGTCAACAAGCAGTTGAAAGAACAGCTTGCCCAGATGAAAGAGAAGAGCAAGGAATCTGTCATGCTCCAGAAGAAATGCAATGAACTGATTGCAAAAAATAAATGGCTGCAAAAACAGAATGATGATCTGGAAAAGGCGTCCAAGGAAACGAAAAAATCCGATACGCCGACCATTCAGGAACAATTCGAGAAAATGGGCATTAATTATGATGAAATGCAGCAGCAGATGGATGCGCTCCGGATTGAAAAAGAACAGTTGATTCAGCAGAAAATGATGCAGGAAGAACGTTTTAAATTGGATATGGAAGCATTACAGCAGGAAATTTCCAGATTAAAGATTCAGCTCGGCACAGATACTGTTGACATTTCCGCAGATTCTCCCATTCCGTCTGTGCCGGCAGATACCGGACTTGTGCCGGATGTCCCGGATGCACCGGAGCTCCGTCCGGCGGAGGCATTTCGGTTGTCTACATCTATTGAAGAAGTGGACAAGAATCCGGATGCAAAATTCCTGAGTGTTCTGCTGATGGGTACAAATGTGGAACTTCGGGAAATGCCGGCACAGGGTGCGCCGATTGTTGTGATCGGGAATTTTGCTTATCCGAATCCACGTTTTTACAAAGGTTTCCTGAACGGTCAGGAAACGCTCAGCAGCGTTCGTCCGTTGCGATCCTTGTTTGAAGTGGAAGGGCTCCAGGATGACTGGCAGGTTCGTTACAAGTTAGAATCCATTGAACCGGCAGGCGTTCAGGATGTTGACGGAGAAATTCAGCTGACAGAAAAAGGCAGGATCGTATTACAGACTGCTGTATAATAGTATAGTAATTTAAATTTATGAGATGATTGAAATCTAGAAGGAGCAAATTTTGGAAGTTTTTTTGATTGTTGTCGTTGCATTGCTTATGGTTGTGATTGGCTTTCTCCTGATGAGCGTTCAGGCAAATCAGAGATTTGTCCAGTCCATCAAAGAAAATGCAGGAAAAGAAAAAGAGAGAATTGCAGAACTGGAACAGCAGGTCACGGAACTGGAATTACAGCTCAAACGCAGTCAGGAAAGTATTGCCGATCTGCCCGCAAATTATGAGGATGATGCGCAGCAGGCGGCGGCTGTTGCGGAACTTGCCGCTCTGAAAGAAAAACATCAGGCATTACAGAAAAAATATAACAAAGTTTATCAGCAACTTGAGAATTTTCAAAACGATGTGCCTGTGACAGATCCCGAACAGTCTGCATTGCAGGAACCGTTGGAAGATCCGGAACGCCGGGAAATGCAGGATCGCAGTGACAGACTCGAACACAGTTGCGGCAAACTCCGGTTGGAGAAAAAACAGCTCCAGGATCATCTTGCTGCTGCCAAGGCAGAATGCAGAAGAATGGAAAATGGTCTGGTGACAAATCCGGAAAATCTGGAAAATTCCGAAATGAATCAGGAATTGTCAGAACAGATGCAGGAATTATCCGACCAGAATGAATTGTTCCGGACAAAACTTGCGGAGGCGGCGAAACAGGTGAAAGAGCTCCGGGCTGAACTCGAAGAGACCAAGAATGCCGGTTCTTCCGAGGAAACCCTTGCGGAACTGGAACAGCTCGCAGAGGAAAATTCCAGATTCCGTGTGAAACTGATTGAGGCTGCCCGGCAGGTGGAGAAACTCCGTGCCGAAATCGCTGTCCTGAAAGATTCTGCACAGTCTGAAGATGTTCTGCGTTCAGAACTCGAGGAATTCCAGAAACAGAGCCAGAATTATCAGGAAAAATTAATTGATGCGACACAGCATCTGGAAAAAATCCGGATCGAACAGGAAATGACATCCCAGGAAAAACAACAGCTCCGGGAAGCATTGGAAAAAACGGTACACAGTATGGTTCCGGCGGAAGATTATGAGGAAGTTGTCCAGGAACTGGAATCGCTCCGGGAAAAATTCGACAGAGCCGAATCAGAATATGAAAAATTATCGGACGAAAAAGAAGAATTGTCTTCGGAATTGTCTTCGATGCAGGAGGCTCTAGAATCTGCTCTGGACAATGAAAAACAGAAATTTGAAAACTCTCTGGAGGAACTGGAACAGATCCGGAAACAACAGAGAGATACCGAGGCAGAACGGAATTTCCTAAGGGAAGAACTGGATCACTCGGCAGATCAGATCCGGGATTTGCAAGCAGAATTGCAGAATTCACAGATAGAATTACACAGAGCACAAGAAGAATTCCAGAATGCACAGGAAACCTCCCGAATTCAGTTACAGGATGCTGCACAGCAGGAATCTGAAACACTCCGGCAGGAACTGGAACAGATCCAGGGGCAGAATCAGGAATATTGTGAGAAATTGAAACTTGCTGCCGGACAGATTCTGCAATTACGGGATGCGCTTGCCAAGGCAGAACAAAAAGCTTCGGGTGTTACACAGCATTCCATGCAGAATGCAGAGTATATTATTACGCAGGAAAAATTGGAAAAGACAGAACAGAATCTGAACAGGATGACAAAAGAAAACAGTATTCTGCGGGAGAAACTCGGCGATGCGGAACAGCAGATTGAGGATTTCCGGATTGAATTGTCTCATAAATTGCAGAAAGAATCCGAAGAACAGGATGTACTCCGGAAACAGCTTTCTGATGCAGAATTCAGAATGCAGGCGACAGAAGACGAATTAAAACGTCTGCATGAAGAAAAAGCTGCTGTTTTGCAAGAAAAACAGGATCTCCAGGGGCAGCTTGCGGATGCACTTGAAAATATGGAAAATTTCCGTGTGGAACTCTCCAAGCAGAAAACCCAGGAAGAACAGAAACAGCAGGATCAGCAGACATTGCAGGAAAAATTAGCAATTGCTGAGAAACAGAATGCAGAGACACAGACGGCGCTCCGGGATGCTGCCGCACAGACGGCGAAAATCCAGGAACAATTGCAGGATGCTGTGAATGAATCGCAGGAACTCCGTTCTGAAATCCAGAACGTCCGGAATCAGAATGAACAGCTCCGGGAGGAAATTTCCGGTATGCAGATTACGGTCTCAGAGAGCGAACAGTCTGAAGAATTAAGAAAACAGTTGGATGAACTTAGTGAAGAAAATCAGGAACTTCGCACAGAACTGGAATCTCTGGCGGATCAGAATGAACAGATCCAGGAAGAAAATCAGAGACAACAGGAAGAACTGGAGGAACAAGTTCGATTAAAAGAACAACAATTCTCAATTTTGCAGGCAGAAAATAAAAAGCTCAAAGAGCGTCTGGAAGAATATAAAAACAAGATCAATGCGAGACGTGAGAACACGGAGGCAGTTTATCTGCAAATTGCGTCAAGTGTGGAGAATCTCCAGAAACAGGGCGGTACACGGTACGTCCATGTGGAACATGATGAAGATGGCGCTTTGATTCTGGAACATGCGCCGGATGAGAGACGTGCGGAAGTAGCGCTACTCTCAAATGGTGCAATGATTCCGAATCCGCATTTTTACAGTACACTTGTAACGGACGGCGAAGAAGGCGGCAAACTGCAATTAATTCAGGAAATCTTTGATTTGCCTGATCTGGATTATGATACGAAATATAT
>CAMWWG010000096.1 GCA_947177935.1 uncultured Ruminococcus sp.
GAGAAAATCAGATTACATTTTCTTATGAACTGCCCGGACTGAAAACCGGCGGTTTCATCACAATTCTGGGAATTGCCGGACTTCTGATTTATTTGTTGATCTGCCGGCAGGAACATTCCGTATCTGAATCCGGGAGCAGTACAATTCCGGAGTCGTATCTTTCAACGGATGGTGTCCGGGCATCGAGGGCATACCTGAATTATCTGAGAAATGCAGATCAAATAAATCATTCAAATAATCTAAATAATCCGGATTATATTAATATTTACGAAAGAGAGGAAAATCATGATAAATACAGAACATCTGAACGAGAAGACACTCCATAGTGAGAAAATTTTCAACGGCAGGATTATTCATGTGGAACGGGATTCTGTGCAACTGGAAGATCAGACGCAGGCATTCCGGGAAGTTGTACGGCATCCGGGCGGCGTGTGCATCCTGGCAGTCACGGATCAGGATGAAATTTTGCTTGTGAAACAGTTCCGTTATCCGCATTCGACCGTGACAACGGAAATCCCGGCGGGAAAGCTGGAATATGGCGAAGATCCTGAAACCTGTGGCAGACGGGAACTTTTAGAAGAATGCGGTTGTACGGCAAATTCTTTCATATATCTGGGGAATCTGTTCCCGACGCCTGCTTATTGCAGTGAAGTGATCCACATATACCTTGCGCAGGATCTTGTATTCAGCCGGCAGTCCCTGGATGAAGATGAATTCCTGGATGTGGAGAGAATGCCGTTTGAAACGGCGCTAGCAAAAGTTCTGGACAATCAGTTTCCGGATGCAAAGACACAGATTGCAATTTTGAAATATGCAGCGATCCGAAATCAGAAATGATAAATAAATTTAAAATATTTAGAAAAATATTTAGAATAAAAAAAGGAACGGCGAAAGCCGTTCCTGCATAAATTAAATATGGTGCGATGATGCCATTACAATGGCAGGAAAATTGCAATCCGGGATGTATCTGATTTTTTATGCCTCGTCCGGAACAGAATGACCTTGATTTTCTGGTTCAAGTTCCATCAATGTGAGCTGTTTTTCATACGCCTCCAGAATGCTGTCCTCAATCAGTTTTCTCGCCTCAGCCTGAATCGGATGTACAATGTCCCGGAACGTGCCGTTATCATCCCGGCGGCTCGGCATTGCGACAAACAGTCTTGTTTCGCCCTGTACAATCTTGATGTCGTGCACAGCAAGCATCTGATCCATTGTAATAGAAACGACCGCACGAAGTCTTCCCTCTGTCATGATTTTGCGGATTTTAATGTCTGTGATCTGCATAGATTCTTGTTCCTCCTTGGTATTGTATCGACATTAGAAATACACTGTTTTATTTTTTTGAATTCTTTTAAATTTTTTCATTTCTGGTATAGCTCGGCATCAGCCGGAGAATACTATATTATTCAAAAAAAACAGTGCATAAGTATTATAACTGCTAAATATGTAATTTTTAATAAGAAATTAGGTGTATTTTATGAACAAATCAATTTTAGATCAAAAAAAACACATTCATATGATCGGCATCGGCGGTTCTGGTATGTACCCCCTTGCACAGATCCTTCATGCAAAAGGTTTTTATATAACCGGTTCTGACAACAATGAAACAAACACGCTCCAGGCTGTCCGGAATATGGGGATTCCTGTCACATTGGGGCAGAAAGCGGAAAATATCCAGGGAGCGGATTTGATCGTCCATACAGCGGCCATTATGGCGGACAATCCGGAGCTGATTGCAGCAAAACATTCCGGCGTTCCGGTTCTCGAACGGAGTGAACTGCTGGGCATTGTCAGCAGTTGGTATCAGGACGCTGTCTGCGTTTCCGGTACACATGGAAAAACGACCACAACGGCAATGCTTGCACAGATTCTATACACGGCAAAAATTGACCTGTCAGCCTTTATTGGAGGAAAGCTGCCCTGTATCGGCGGCAGTGGCTGTGCCGGGTCCAGTGATATTTTCGTATGTGAATCCTGCGAATTCGTCGACACGTTCCTGAAATTATACCCGGATATTGCAATTATTTTAAATATTGATGCCGATCATCTGGATTATTTCAAGACAGTAGATAATATTATCAGATCTTTTCATAAATTCTGTGAGCTGACATCCCGGACGATTCTTTACAACGGCGATGATGCAAATACTTGCCGGGCGATTGCTGGAATTACGGACAAAGAATTCATTTCTTTCGGGTATGAAGAAGAAAATCAGTTCCGTGCCATTGAAATTTCCCACACAGGCACACAGACAGCTTACACAGTCGTGAAATCCGGTGAAACCCTGGGACGGATTACACTGCAAGTCCCTGGTGAGCATAATATTTTAAATTCTCTTGCGGCAGTGGCGGCTTGTGATCTTCTGGGGATTCCGTTTGCGATAATTGCACAGGGACTTGCGGAATTCCGTGGCGCAGGCAGAAGATTTGAGATCAAAGCCAAAATTAACGAGATTACCATTGCGGATGATTATGCACACCATCCTACGGAACTGACAGCAACGCTCCGGGCGGCAAAACAAATGCCTTACAACCGGATTATTGCCGTATTTCAGCCGTTCACCTTTTCCCGGACAGTACAGCATCTGGAAGAATTCGCACAGTCTCTGGAAATTGCGGATCTTGCCGTTCTCACGGATATTATGGGGTCTCGTGAAAAGAACACATATCAGATTTACACAAGAAATCTTGCTGAGATCATGCACAATGCTGTTTATTTTCCGCAGGATGAACAAGCGGAATACACGGATGAAAGAAAATATCAAAATTTTGAAGATGTCTGCAATTATGTTGTGGAAAATGCAAAGCCGGGGGATCTGATTCTGACAATGGGCTGTGGGGATGTGAATAAAGTTGCGGCAATGCTTGTCAAACGATTGACAGAAATGTACAGAAAACAGGAGGGAACGGCATGAAACAAATGAACCAACAGAAATGCAATGAAATTCTGGAATTCATCCAGGGGTATATCCGGGAGAACGGCATTTCGCCGTCTGTCCGGGAAATCTGTGAGGGGACGAATACAATTTCCACATCCACTGTGCACAGATATCTGCACAAATTGAAAGAAGACGGCAAAATTCACATGAATCAGGGGAAGAACCGGACAATTGTAATATCCGAAAAACGAGGGATTCCCGTGATTCATGACATGGAGGATTTTTTAGAAATGAAAAATCCGGAAAATGAGTTAGATTATTTTGATAGTGGCTGTCTCACCAGAGAAAATTATTTGATGGCTTGCTGTCAGAAAGATTTGGAAACATTACAGATTCAAAAGGGAGATTTTCTTCTGACAGAATACTCCGAACAGGGCGAATATTTGGTGATTGTGGATGAAGCCGGTGAAATTTCCGTGACGCACCGGAAAGAATTCCGTTGTGGTCAGATTCTGGGTTCTCTGGTGATGATCATGCGGAAATTTGCAGAAATTCCGAAAAAATAAAATTACAGAAATCAACATACAGAAGCGAGGAATTGTCATGCACAGAATAAAAGTCATGATCTGCGGAAAAGAATATTCCATGCAGACAAAGGAAAAGCCGGACTATGTTTATGGACTTGCCAGAACACTGGAGGCAAAAATTACAGATTTCATGGACAAGATGAAGGTTTCCCAGTATAATGCGGCAGTGATGGCGGCGTTGTCCGTTTTGGATGATCTTCAGAAAGCAAATGCACAGATTCAGGAAATTTCAGACCAGATGAAAATTTATGTGGATGAGGCCGGACAAGCCCGGATCGAACGTGACACGGCAATGAAAGAGATCCGTTTGCTCCGAGCCAGGGTGGAACAGCTTGAAACGGCAGAAAAGCAAAAAAATTTGAAAAATTTGAAGAATTCAAATTCTGTAAAGAATGCGAAACAACAGAATTCACAAAATTCATCGGATTAAAAAGAAAATTATGAAAAAATTAATCAAAAAACCGGAGATTCTTGCTCCGGCAGGCAGTCCGGAAACCGTCCTGGCGGCGCTCCGGTGCGGTGCGAATGCGGTCTATGTCGGCGCAGGCTATTCTGCCAGAAATGATTCCGTGAATTTTACACTCCCACAATTGCAGCAGGCGGCGGATCTGTGTCATCTGTATCATGCAAAGTTACATCTTGCCGTAAATACACTGCTGACAGACCGGGAATTCCCGGAATTTGCGGAATTCCTGAAAAATGCCGTGCAGTGCGGGATTGACGCTTGTATTGTCCAGGATCTGGGCGTTTTGCATTATATTCATGAGACTGTTCCGGATTTGCCGTTACATGGTTCGACACAAATGAGCATCCACACGCCGCAGGGTGCGTTGCAGGCAAGGGATCTGGGCTGTTCCCGGATCGTTCTGGCAAGGGAGCTGTCCTGCGATCAGATCCGGGAAATTACAGAACTGTCGGTTGAAACAGAAGTATTCGTGCATGGTGCGCTGTGTATGTCCGTCTCCGGACAATGTAGTTTTTCAGCAATTGCCGGGGGACGCAGTGCCAACCGGGGACAATGTGCGCAGGCTTGCCGTCTGCCCTGGCGAACGCCGTCCGGAGGAAATCCGGCGGCGTTGTCGCTGAAAGATCTCACGCTTGTGGAACATGTGAAAACATTGCAGGCAATGGGCGTGGATTCGTTCAAGATTGAGGGACGGCTCAAACGTCCGGAATATGTTGCAGCCGCTGTGACGGCGTTCCAGATGGCGCTTGATGGCAGACAACCGGATCTGAAATTATTAGAATCCGTCTTTTCCCGGAACGGTTTCACGGACGGATATTTCACAAGCAAAAAACAGAATATGTTCGGATTCCGCCGGAAAGAAGATGTGCTTGCCGGTCAGCAGGTCTTCTCTGAAATCCGGGAGACTTATCGGAATCCCAGGAAAATTGCGGATCTGGATTTTGATCTGGAATTGAAAGCCGGCACGCCTGCCGTTCTGCAGGTGTCCGATCAGGACGGGAATCACGTTTCTGTCTCCGGGAAAATTCCGGAAGTTGCAAAGAATACGCCGTTGCGATCGGAAATGGCTGAAAAATATTTCCGGAAACTGGGCAATAC
>CAMWWG010000097.1 GCA_947177935.1 uncultured Ruminococcus sp.
GTGTAGATCCGGTTCAGCGCAAACGATACAATCGCATAAATATTCGCCCGGAGTGCATTTTCCGGCCATGTCGGATAGACTTCACTGGATGCAACGTTCTTGATATAGTCCGAGAACGACAGTGTGACGTTGGCAGCATCCTCATCCGGTGCACCAAGATGGACAGTAATTTCTCTGGGGATAAAGGGTTCACCAGTCAGCAAGGTCAGATCATCTCCCTAATTATTTGTATTCACATCCACATCCTGGGACGGGATTTGCAGTGTTTCCGCATCTTCACTTACAGCAAGCGGCAGGGGAATCATCGGGAATACCTGCCGGGATGTAATGCCGGCGAAAACGGGGACTTCCTTTGCTTCTTCCCGGAAATAGCCTGCGGCTTGAATCCGGATGTCGTAAACGGCATAAGGCTTGGCGTTCCCTGGTGTCTGTGACAGAGATGCCGGCGGCGCAGGGAGTGTCACGGTCGGCGTAATGCCGCTTTCGTCCGTTCTTAAAATATAATTCAGATTGGATTTGCCGTCAATTTCGCTGGAGATGATGACTCTGGCATTCGGAACAGGATAAGCACTGTCTGCCGTGGAGGCGACAACGTAGAGCATCCCCTCTGCGCTGTTGTGTTTCTCGTATGCTTCCTGTGCTGTCCATTCGTCCGGGAGCGACGGCACAGCGGGCTGAATGTAATCTGGCAGGACGGGTTCTTCCAGTTCCGGCTCAGATGACAAAGCCATCTCCGAGTTGGAATTCAGATTAGAATCTATATCGGATTCTGTATGGGGTTCTGGATTCATTTCCAGGATTTCTGAACTTTCCCGGCTTTCCGGATTTTCTTGAATTTCTGGGAGTTCTTCTGCAATTTCCGTTTTAATAACCGGATCTGGTTCAATTTCAAGAATTGGCGGCGGAATTTCTGGTTGTGCATTTGTGGGGATGATCTCGGAATTGCGAGGGAATGACGGCGGAGGTGCAGGGCGTGGCAGTTCTGGTCTCGGTGGAGGTGCAGGGCGTGGCGGTTCTGGTCTCGGTGGAGGTGCAGGACGTGGCGGTTCTGGTTTCGGCGACGGACAGTCCGGTTTTGGCGGTCTGGTCTGATACATCCGCAGCATCTCGTCACGATACTTCTGTGCAAGTTCTGATAAGGATTCCGGCATGGTATCTTTCTCCTTTAGAGGATTATTTAGGGATTATTTTCTCAGAAGATTATATGCCTGATAATCCTTTAATATTCTGGTTATGATTCCGGAGCACTTGCAAAATACAAGATTCTGTGCTATAATAAAATCAGAAATTGGTTTCCGGGAGGAAAATGATATATTATGAAGTATAGAAAATATAGTGATGATGAACTGGAGACAATGCAGAAGTCTGTTGTTTCGTTGACGAAACGAGACCTTACAGGCATGGTTTTCGGATATGCGGAGCTGAATGCAGGGGAGGTAGAATTTGGTGTTGACTATGGCGGATTTTCTATTATACTGTTTGATACGGGAATGGTAGAGGTAAGAGAATATATATTCTCTCAAATTCCTATTGAAGAACGGCTTTACTCCGTTCCGCAGAGTTGTATTTCTGAAATACAACAGCAATATCAGAAATATCATGATGAAACACAGATCATGTATGTACCAGATAATGATTCGTGTGATGGTGCAATTAATTATTTCTATTTTGGCAATCATTGGGTTGATGTGCTGAATATTGGCTATAGTGACATAAAAGAAGAAAATGAAATTATGGAGTGTTTCTTCTCTATTTGTGAAGTCCTTAGGAAGTATGATATTGTCCTGGATATCGATTCTGTGACGGTACACGGAGAATCTACCATGACGGATTCTGAAGTCTATGCTTATGAAAAAGGCGTTTTGTTCTGGAACGTCCGTATTTGGTGTAGAAAATTATTCCAGAAATCAGGGTATTTTATCAGACAGTTCCTGAAATTCCGAGAAGAAAAAAGCGTTGACAAAAATAAGCAGAAGTGATATTATACTATTATACTATATAAATGGATATGGCAGGCTATCAGAAAGGGAAAATCTAAATGAAATATAAAAAATATAGCGATAAAAAACTCGAAAGGATGAAGCAAGCTACTGTGCCACTGATGGAACGAAATCTTGTAGGAATTGTTTTTGGATATGCTTGTTTTACAGTGTTTGCTAGCATTGGTGACTATGGCGGATTTTCTATAGTCTTGTTTGAAAACGGAATTGTAGAAGTACGGGAATATCTTTTCTCGCAGATTCTTGCAGAAGAACGGCTTTATTCCGTACCGCAAAGCTGTATTCTTGAAATACAACAGCAGTATCAGAAATATCATGATGAAATACAGACCATGTATGCACCTTATAATGGCTCCTGTGATGGGGAACTTAATTGCTTTTACTTTGGCAATCAGTGGATTGATGTGCTAAATATTGACTATATTGAAGAAAAAGCAATAGAGAAAACCCGTGAAGTCTATCCGGATCAAGCAAAATTTGAAGAAGTTATGACAATTATAAGAGAAGAAAATAAAATTATAAAATTATTCTTTTCTATTTTTGAAATTCTTAAACAATATGATATTGTCCTGGATCTCAGTTCTGTGACAGTACACGGAGAATCAACAACAACTTGTTCTGAATTTTATGCTTATAAGAATGAAATGCAGTCCAGGAAGAACGTCCGTATCTGGTGTAGAAAATTATTCCAGAAATCAGGGTATTTTATCAGGCAATTGATGAAATCCCGGAAAGAAAAAAGCGTTGACAAAAGTAAGCAGAAGTGATATTATACTATATAAATGGATATGGCAGGCTATCAGAAAGGAAAGATCTGAATGAAATATCAAAATTACAGCCGGGAAGAACTTATCAGGATGGAGCAAGCTTCTATCCCATTAACAAAACGAGACCTTACAGGTATGATTTTCGGATATGCGGAGCTGAATGCAGGAGAGGCAGAATTTGGTGTTGACTATGGCGGATTTTCTGTAATTTTGTATGATTATGGCGTTGTAGAAGTTCGAGAATATCTGTTCTCGCAGATTCTGGCAGAAGAACGGCTTTATTCCGTTCCGCAAAGCTGTATTTCTGAAATACAACAGCAATATCAGAAATATCATGATGAGATACAGACCATGTATGCACCTAATAACTGCTCGTGTGATGGTTCGTTCAATTGTTTTTACTTTGGCAATCACTGGATTAATGCGTTGAATATTAGATATACTGGCAAACAACAAATGAAACAGATCTGGAAATTAAATCTGAATCCTGTTAAATTTAAAAAAAATATGGCAGTCGTGAGAGAAGAAAACAAAATTATGGAATGTTTCTTCTCTGTTTGTGAAGTCCTCAGGAAGTATGATGTCATTCTAGATTCTGATTCTGTAACAATACAGGGCAAATCTACGACAACTTGTTCTGAGTTTTATGGTTATGATAAAAAAAATGATTGTTAATCATTTCACAGGAAAGGAAGTGATTTTATCTTATGCACCGTGTCATAGAAAAAAATTCTCCGAATCAGAACAGCTCCAGAGAATTTCTGGCTTGTGAACGCTGGTGGATTCTTGCATTGCTGACGTATGCAGGCGGATTTTTCGGTGGTTATACCTATTCTGTCAGAGGTGGTGTGTTCTGTAATGCACAGACGGCAAATTTTGTTCTCCTGGCAATGGCAATCGGCAACCAGGACTGGGCAGAAGTAAAATATTTGTGCATTCCGATCACAGCGTATTTTCTGGGAGCGGTCGTCTCGGAGGCTGTCGCTGACAGTATCAAGAAATTTCATCTGATCCGGTGGGATACGCTTCTGATCCTGATTGAAATCCTGGTTGTGTTCATTCTGGGATGGATTCCGGATTCTGCGCCGTTCCAGATTTCCCAGATTGCTATTAATTTTATTGCTTCCATGCAATATAATACATTCCGGCAGGCGGATGGCATTCCCATGGCAACCACATTCTGCACAAATCATCTCCGGCAGGTCGGTGTATTTTTCACAAAGGGCATCCGGCACAGGAGTATTGCAGATCTCAAGCGCATGGGATTCTACATCGCCATGCTTGCCGTATTTGTCGCAGGCGGGACTACTTCTACAATCTTATGCGGATATTTTGCCGGGCGTGGGATCTGGTTTGTCATGATTCCATTTCTGATTGTTCTGGTTTATTTATTATATGCAGATTTGAAAACAGAAAAAGACCAGCTTGACAGAATCCCCAGGGGACATTAAAAGCCCTCCACTTCTAAGCAGACGAAGTGGAGGGTATTATTGTTAATATTTTCCAAACAAATTATTTCTCATTTTTTTTACGGCGAAGCACACCGGAAGATTTCACAGCCAGGAAACCGAATGCAGTCGTCATCAATGAACCAAAAGCGATTAACATATTTGTCAGAGAGTTATTGCCTGTCTGTGGCAGATTTACTTCTTCATGATTGGAATCTGTACCAATACCTGTATTGGGGTCAATCACATAAACATCCAGAACTTCGTCATCCTGATCAGTCAGTGTGATTTCATACTGTCCGTCTGGATCTTCTGTAATTTCAGCATTTACAGGTGTCACACCTGTTTTATCTTCATAGTCATTGATTGCCCAGTCGCAAAGTTCTTCATCAGAAGCAATATGCTGTATGGTAGTAGTGGTTTCTTCTGTTGTTTCTTCCGTAGTAACTTCCGTTACTTCTTCTGTTGTTTCTTCTGTAGTAACTTCCGTTACTTCTTCTGTTGTTTCCTCTGTAGTAACCTCTGTTACTTCTTCTGTTGTTTCTTCTGTAGTAACTTCCGTTACCTCTTCTGTTGTTTCTTCTGTAGTAACTTCCGTTACCTCTTCTGTTGTTTCTTCTGTAGTAACCTCTGTTACTTCTTCTGTTGTTGTGGTAGTTGTAGCCTTTGTTGTCTCAGACTCGGTTGTTGTGGTAACCTTTGTTGTCTCAGGCTTAGTTGTAGTGGTAGCCTTTGTTGTCTCAGGCTCAGTTGTAGTGGTAGTAGCCTTTGTTGTCTCAG
>CAMWWG010000098.1 GCA_947177935.1 uncultured Ruminococcus sp.
TTTCAGACTGGAGGGAATTTTTATGAACGAAAAAAGAAAGAAAAAATTAAATGAATTATTCCAGATTTTTTCAGCCGTTGCCGACAGCAGTTATGTGTATTTGTGCGATATGCAGGAAGATTATTCCCGCTGGTCAAAGAATGCTGTGGATTTTTTTGATCTTCCGTCAGAATATATGTACAATGCCGGACAGATCTGGGAAGAATATATTCACCCGGAAGATCGCGAGAGCTATCACCGGAGTATTGATGCAATTTTTTCCGGCAAGGATTCCGGTCATGAAATGCAGTACCGGGCAAAAGCCCGTGACGGCAATTATGCAGTCTGCACCTGCCGGGGATTTGTGATCTGTGATGAAGCCGGCAAGCCGGAATATTTCGGCGGTGCGATCAAAAATCACGATGTAATTAATTATATCGACAATATGACGGGTCTGCGAAGTTTATATGGCTTTTTTGATGATTTGAAAACAATGTTCTGGAAACATGAAAAAAGCGTGATATTACTGGTTGGCGTCAACGGATTCTCAAATATTAATGATATTTATGGCTATAGTTTCGGAAATAGTATTTTAAGAAAACTCAGTCGTTTATTAACGGAAATTTTTGGAAATTATGGAAACATTTACCGGATGGACGGTACAAAGTTTGCCGTAATCAGTTCAGATCTGCCGCTTGAGATGATGCGTGTCATGTATAAGAAGCTCAAAGATCAGGTGGCACATGATTTCTATGCACAGGGGGAACATATCAGTTTGTCCATGAACGGTGGTATTGTGAATGTGGATAATTTCGATATCAGTAATGAGACCGTCTATTCCTGCCTGAAATATGCCTATTACAAGTCCAAGAGCCGACAGCTCGGTGAACCGGTTGTCTTCCTGGATGCCCTGAGCGACACAAATCGCACTGTAATTGAAAAACTCAATGTTGTCCGTAACAGCGTATCCGAAAATTGCAAGGGGTTCTATTTATGCTATCAGCCGATTATGGATGCCGGAACGGAAAAGCTGAAAGGTATGGAGGCATTAATCCGTTGGAAGAACGATTTTTACGGGATCATTCCCCCGGTGCAGTTCATTCCGATTCTGGAACAAGATCCGCTGTTTCCGGAGCTCGGTAAATGGATTCTCCGGCAGGCAATGGAAGACGGCAAGATGATGCTTGAAAAATATCCGGATTTTGTCATGAATGTGAATCTATCCTATGCGCAGTTAGAACAGAGTAATTTTGCGGATAGTGTTCTGAATCTGCTTCGGGAAACAGGCTTTCCGGCAAAAAATCTCTGTCTGGAAGTCACAGAACGCTGCCGGTTACTGGACATGAATTTATTGAAAGCTATGTTCCGGAAATTGCGGGCACACGGCATACGGATTGCTTTGGATGATTTCGGGACAGGCTTTGCATCCCTGGGGATTCTTCGGGAACTTCCGGTTGATATTATCAAGATTGACCGGGAATATGTCAAGAACGTGGAAAACAGCACACCGGATCAGCACACTGTGAAATTTATTTCCGATCTGGCAGACGCATTCTCCGCAGAAGTCTGCGTGGAAGGTGTGGAAACAGCAGAAATGCGGGATTTCCTGAAACGTTACGAGGTCAGCAGTTTACAGGGTTATTTTTACTCTCAGCCGATCACAATGGATCAGTTTATTGAAAAATATGTTCCGGATAATAATTCTGATCCGGCACAATCTGCATAGTTTTGCATCAATATTTGATTTTTCTCTGTCTGAAAAAAGTATCAGACAGAGATTTATTTTTTGGAAATAATGCTTGACAAATTCACATAAATATGTTATAATGCTGAAAGCAAATGAAATTGAAAATGATTTTCATTTTTAAATTTATAAATTTTAAATTTAAATTTTATCGGGGGCTGTAATTTTTATGATGATGTGTTTCAGAAAAATGCTTTCTTTGCTTACCGTCAGTGCTCTGTTTCTTGTGAGTGCATCCGGATGCAGTGCATCCTTGGAATCTCAGGCGCAAAATGAAAAACTGGACATTATCTGCGTTTCTTTTGCAGAATACGACTGGACAAAGGAAATTCTCGGCGAGCATATTCAGGATGTGAATCTGGTTTATTTACTGGAAAACGGCATGGATCTGCATAATTATCAGCCAAGCGCTAAAGATATGATTCAGATTTCCGGCTGTGATCTGTTTGTCTATACCGGGGGAGAGTCCGGAAGTTGGGTGGATGACATGTTCCGGACGGAAACACCGTCTGCCGGAATGCGCGTGATCCGGTTAATGGACGCTGTGCAGGATTCAGTTAAAACAGAAGAATACAAAGAGGGAATGCAGGCAGATCGTGAACAGGATCATGCAGAATCTGAAACGCCGGAATATGACGAGCATGTCTGGCTTTCCATCCGGAATGCAGAGAAAATCTGTGATGTGATCTGTCAGAATCTTTGCGAACTGGATGCCGTTCATGCACAGGATTATCAAAATAATCTGGAGAATTATCAGACAGAATTACACAATTTGGATCAGGAATTCACCCGCATGACGGAACAATCTTCCGTGAAAACGCTGATCTTCGGGGATCGTTTCCCGTTCCGGTATTTCATGGATGATTATGGACTGGATTATTACGCTGCATTCACAGGCTGTTCTTCTGATACAGAGGCAAGCTTTGAAACGATTGTGTTCTTAGCTGAAAAAGTGAATGAACTCCAGGCAGAGGCAGTTTTTAAAATTGAGAATTCTAGCGATTCTCTTGCGGAATCAATTATTTCCAGTACAGAACAGAAAAATCAGAAAATTCTGTGTCTGAATTCTATGCAGTCCGTAACGGCGCAGGAGATTGCCGACGGCGCAAGCTATCTGTCTATTATGCAGGAAAACCGGGACACACTCAGCGAGGTTCTGCATTAATTATGGGTATTCAATTGCAATGCAAGGATGTTTCCCTTGGTTATGATGGCAAGACCGTTCTGCAAGGGCTGAATTTTATGATCAGTGCCGGTGATTATCTCTGTATTCTTGGTGAGAATGGTTCAGGGAAAAGCACTCTGATGAAAGCATTACTCGAACTGCATCCGCCTGTCCGGGGGGAAATCCAATTTTGTGGTGATGTCAGTCAAAAAGAAATCGGCTATCTGCCGCAACAGACAATTGTGCAGAGGGATTTTCCGGCATCCGTTCAGGAAATCGTCCTGTCCGGCTGTCTGAGCCGGATGGGTTTCCGTCCGTTCTATACAAAACAGGAAAAGGAGCTTGCCGGGGAGATGATGAAAAAATTGGGCATTCCGGATCTTGGAAAACGCTGTTACAGGGAATTATCCGGCGGTCAGCAACAAAGAGTTCTGTTGGCAAGGGCACTGTGCTCCGCAAGGAAGATGTTATTATTGGATGAACCAGTCACCGGACTGGACGCAAAGGCGACTCATGAAATGTATGAATTAATTGCGGAGCTGAACAGGGGGGATGCCATTACAATTCTGATGATTTCGCATGATATACAGGCATCCGTCAAGTATGCGTCGCATATTCTGCATATTGGCGGCAGGCAGTTGTTTTACGGCGAAAAACAGGATTATCTGCAAAGCAAAGTCGGACAGGCATTTCTTGCGATGGGGGGTGCTGTACATGACTGATCTGTGGAACACACTTGTATATTATTTTCAGTTTCCGTTTGTGCAGTATGCCATGATTGTAGGATTGCTGATCGCTTTGTGTTCGTCACTCCTGGGCGTGACGCTTGTCCTGAAACGCTTTTCATTTATCGGAGATGGTCTGTCGCATGTGGCATTTGGTGCAATGGCGGTTTCAGCTTCTTTGAATGCGGTAATTTCTATTGAAAATGACATGATGATTGTTTTGCCGGTGACGGTTCTCGCAGCAGTGCTGTTACTGCGGACAAGTCAGAATGCAAAAATCAAGGGGGATGCCTTAATTGCAATGATTTCCGTGGGAGCACTTGCGATTGGCTATCTGTTAATGAATTTATTCTCAAATTCCCCGAATATTTCCGGAGATGTCTGCGGCACGTTGTTCGGGGCAACTTCCATTCTGACGCTGACATCTGCAGAAGTGTGGCTGTGCGTGATGATGGCAGTGATCGTGATTGCGGTATTTCTGTTGTTTTATCATAAGATTTTCGCAGTGACATTTGATGAAAATTTTGCATCCGCCACAGGGATCAATGCCAATGTGTATAATTTATTAATTGCTGTCATTACGGCACTGATTATCGTCCTGGCAATGAATCTGGTCGGCTCTCTGCTGATTTCAGCATTGATTATTTTCCCGTCCTTGTCGGCAATGCGGTTGTTCCGGAGTTTCCGGAGCGTGATTCTCTGTTCTGCCGTGATTTCTGTTATCTGTGCCGGAATGGGAATCATTCTGTCAATTCTGTGTTCCACGCCGGTGGGGTCTACCATTGTTGCGGCGGATATTGTCGTATTTTTGGTATGTTCTGGGTTATCCCGGATTTTATCTGGAAAATCCAGGTCATAAATGCAAATCCTCTGTTGACAGGCAGGGGATTTGTTTTATTCATTCAATCCGAAATAAAAAATTAACAATTTATTCATAAAACACTCATAAATCAGAATACATTGTATAGTATAATGAAACTATGCTGAATTTGCAGGAAAATGAGAGATACGGAGGATTTTATGAGCAGAAAAGTCAACAGAATCCATAAAAAAATAAAATCACATAATTCAGAGCCGGCATGGCAGGAAGATTTGGCAGAAGATACAGAAAATCCGGAATCTGTCGATTCCAGTGAGGCTTCTGGAGAAGAATATGAAGAGTATGAGGAATACGAGGAATACGAAGTAGACCCCATTGAAATCCCTGATGTGTTCCCGGAAGAACTGTCGGAAGACATGGAAACGGACATTCCGGATGCGCCTGAACCAAAGCCCGAAAAGAAAACTATTTTAAAAAAATTTCTGGATTTTTTCCGGAATCATTTTCTGGAAGAAGAATTTGAAGAAGAATTTGAACAGGATGAAGA
>CAMWWG010000099.1 GCA_947177935.1 uncultured Ruminococcus sp.
AAGAAGATTTTGACAAGAATTTGAATAGTTCTGTTATTTTTTAAGTAAGTGGCATCATTGCCGGGGTCAGATTCCGGAAAATATCCCAGATGATCCACAAAGCAATTAAAATCCCCCAGAATACCGGATTTCTTGGAAGAAGTTTTGGAGATCTGTCCCGCCATTTCAGAATTTTTTCCAGCGTATACAGCATACAGCAGATACCCAAAACCAGGACAGCCGGATTTTCATGCACAGATAAGCACAGATTTCCATCCAGGAGCGCCAAAAATGCCCTTGTACCGCCGCATCCAGGACAATATCTATTTGTGAGTGCATAAAAAGGACACACATAATGAAGCCGGCATAGAATCAAGAATTGTATTAACATGATTTTTCTTCTTTCTTTTTTAATTTCTATTATGGCTATTATAGCATAGTATTTGTTCTGAAATCTGAAAATTATATTAATTTTCTATGAATATTGCAGTGTTTCGCTTGACAAAATTATGAAGTTATGTTAAAATAATAACGTCTGAGCAGACTATGCGGTTGCGGAAACGCCTGTTTTGACAGGTTCTTAGTTTACGAGGAAAGTCCGGGCATCACAGGGCAGGATAACTGCTAACGGCAGCCGGGGGCGACCCTAGGGCTAGTGCAACAGAAAAGAGACTGCCGGATTTTTAAATCCGGTGATGGTGGAATGGTGAGGTAAGAGCTCACCGGGGTGCAGGAGACTGCACCGCCGTGTAAACCCTATCCGGTGCAACGTCGAAATGGTGTGTGCTGATCATAACGTCTGCCCGACGGATCAGAGCACAGCGACGGCTTGACCCATCCGGCGACGGATGGGCTAGATAAATAACCGCACATGACAGAACCCGGCTTATCGGTCTGGTCAGGACGGACGGCTTTGCCGTCCGTTTTTTTATTTATAATAATTAGTAATAAAACAAAATTAATTTTACAGGAAAGAAGTTGATTTTTTGAAATTAAATTTAAAAATATTACTGTGCCTGCTTGTGAGTTGTGTGTATTGTCTGTCAGGCTGTCAGGCTTTGCCTGATTCTGCGGATTCTTCCGAATCTTCTGAATCTCCGGAACTGCAGGAAACATTTGTGACTTATAAGGCACTCCCGCTCCCGGATCTCTTTGTAGATGTTCCTGAATATTATGAAACGAAATCTTCCCAGTTTTACCAGGAATACTATATCTGTGAGGATGCAAGCATTATCATTACAGAAGATACCAGAGAATCACAGTATATTTCCAATTATGACTATGCAGTCGGTGCGCTGCAAGAGTACCAGAATATGACATCATCCCTGGAGCTGCGCAGCAGTGAGGCAATCACGACAGACAAGCAGACAAATGTCCAGACGCTTGAATTTGATTACACAATCGGGGACGGAGATGATGCCGCCAGATTAACTTGCCTTGCAGGCTATCTGACGGACGGCAATTCTATGTATATTATCACCTGTAAATCAAATACAGATACTTACGAGAGCCACAGAGGAGAATTTTTTAGTGTAATCCGATCTGCGGTCATCAGCAAGTAAATTTATATTTTTTATATAAAATATGAGGTATGTATTATGATTCAGAATCTGACATTGGAAGAAATCCGGGCAGTGAAATTCTATATCGGAGACTGCGCTGGTGAAGAATTCCATCCATTTTGGAGTGATCCCAAAGCCTATCTTGTTTTGAATTCCCTGTTTTTTGATGGTATCCGAACGGAACAGGCACGTATTGCGGAGGGAAAATTTCTCAATCCGGAAATCGTTGCTGACCGAGAACGTCTGAAAAATCTGCTCCGTGATTTGCTGTCCGTGTTCCGGAAGTCCTGTAATCCACAATGGCTTACGGTCTACCGGGTGGAACGTTTCCAGGATTTTCAGGCAATGCAGCAGGCAGGCAGAACGATTTCATTCACGTCCACCAGTCAAAACGGTTTTCTGGATGCTTATCGGGATCGTGCAGGGATTGCGCTCCTGCATATAGAAATCCCGCCCCGGACGCCCTGCATTCCCATGCAGGATTTTTTTGGAAATGCCTACGCAAAACCGGAAGAATCTGAAATTTTGCTACCGCCGTTTCTGAATTTACATTTTGAAAAGATTTCTCTTACAGATTCTGAAAAACAGATTCTGGATTCTGAACAAAATCCCCCTGTATGTGCCTGTCTTGTCCGGACGGAAGATTTCTCAATTTTGGAATTTTCTGAAAATCATAAAATTAATGGAAATTATGACGTTTCAGAAATTTATCGAAAATTAAACAGAAGAGAAATATTGACACCGGCAGAAATACTTTATTACACAAATTGGAAAAAAGAATTGATCAGGGAAATTTTCAATTAAAATTACTAAAATTTTCATTTTGTGAATTTTTGTGTCGGAAACGCTTGACAAAAATTGAAAAATATGGTATAATCAGTTTATCAAATTTACAGAACACCTGTTTTTTGAATTTTTAAAATTTATTATATGATAGTTAAGGAGTTTTTCATTATGATCAGACTGCAAGTGTGTCCCGGAGAAGTACAAATTGAAATGCGTGGTTCAGATAATGTGATTCTGTCAGAACTGTCAGATGCAGTTTTCAGGGTACTGGAAGCCATAGCGCATGATGATGGTCGTCCGGTTTCTGAAAATCTCACGATTCTGATTCTGCATTTACTGGAAATGCAGGAAATGGATCAGAAAAAGTAAGTATTCAGAATAAATCTGAAAAAATTTAAAAAAACTATTGACAAATCCAGAATTTTATGCTATAATGAGTGGCATAATATTTCAGAAAGGCGGTGAACGGCATGTTATTTTATGGATTGCATATAAAAAATACAGCGATAAAACAGAATCATTTTTGTATGACATCAGCTAGGATTCAGGGCAAGCCGTGCACCTGCACATATATGCGTGTGAAGATTTATAATATATAGTTATATATATTAAAAATATATTGCGTGTCCTGTAAATCAGAGTCAGTTTGCTCCGGATAGCTGAAATTTTCAGCTGTCCGGTTATTTTTTTGCTTTTTTATTTTTTAATTCAGAAAGGATTTTGATATGTTTGAATTGCAAGGCGCTTACGCAGGCGCAAAAATTTTTACAGATTATGCTGACGAAACATCTGTTTCCCAGATTATGGAATTATGCAATCAGCCAATGGCAAAAGATTCTCAAATCCGGATTATGCCGGATGTTCACGCCGGGGCAGGCTGTACCATTGGGACAACAATGACTATTACGGATAAAGTTGTCCCGAATCTCGTCGGGGTGGACATCGGCTGCGGCATGGAAACGACCATTCTCAAAGAAAAATTCATTGAACCGCAGAAATTGGATAAATTAATCCGTGCAGAAATTCCGTCCGGGTTTGCATCCCGGAAAAAGCCCCATAAATATGCCGAGCAGATTGATCTGACAGAATTGTATTGTTACAAGCATATTCATGCACAGCTTGCTTTGCATAGTATTGGTTCACTTGGCGGCGGCAATCATTTCATTGAAGTGGATAAAGATAATTCCGGACGGATTTATCTGGTGATTCACTCCGGGTCAAGGCATCTTGGTGTGGAAATCGCAAAGTATTATCAGGAATTAGCTTATAAAAAGCTCAACGGTTCAGATGATAACACCATCCAGCAGACAATTAAAATACTCAAGGAACAGGGCAGGAGTAAGGAAATTGAATCAACTGTCAAGAAATTAAGATCCGTCAAACGTACAAATGTCCCGAAACATCTTGCTTATTGTGAAGGAGAATTATTTGAACAGTATCTGCATGACATGAAGCTAATTCAGGAATTTGCGGTTCTGAATCGTCAGGCGATGACGGATGTTATTATAAGAGGAATGCACTGGCATGTGAAAGAGCAATTCACAACAACACATAATTATATTGATCTGGATCACATGATCCTGAGAAAAGGCGCTGTTTCAGCGCAATCCGGGGAAATTCTGTTGATTCCGATGAATATGCGGGACGGCAGCTTACTTTGTAAGGGCAAGGGCAATCCGGACTGGAATTATTCCGCACCGCACGGCGCAGGACGCTTAATGTCCCGGAGTCAGGCAAAATCCCAATGCGCCATTGCTGAGTACCGAAAGCAGATGCAGGGGATTTTCACCACATCCGTGAGCATGGACACACTGGATGAATGCCCGATGGCATACAAGCCCATGCAGGAAATTATAGACAATCTTGCACCGACGGCAGAGATTCTGGAGATTATTAAGCCAATCTATAATTTTAAAGCCGGTTCAGAAGATGCGCCCTGGATGAAGAAAAAATAATGCTTTAAAAATAAGATAAATTTATTTTAAAAATTTTTTTCAGAAAGAAGATGATTGTTCATGCCCGAAATCTGTTTATTAGGCACAGGAGGGATGCTTCCTCTCAAAGAACGGTTCCTGACAAGTCTGTTTGTGGAACATAATGGAAAAGCCGTCCTGATTGACTGCGGAGAGGGGACACAGGTTGCTTTTGCAAAACATGAAAAAAAACTCAGTAAAATTGAAACAATTCTGATTACACACGGACATGCGGATCACGTTACGGGATTGCCGGGCTTGCTGTTGTCCCTGGGCAACTGTTCCCGGACAGATGATCTGGATATTTATTATCCCGAAAAATGGGACTCTGTAATCCGGAGTTTATTATCCGTCTGCGGCTGCCTGCCGTTCCGGGTGAATCTGATCGGAATGCCGGAATATCCCTGTTCCTGGGCGGCTGAAAAAATAGATCCTATGATGGAAATTGCCGTGATGCCGTTACAGCACAAAGTTCCGTGTATGGGCTATTCCCTGACATTCCGGAAAAAACCGGAATTTCTTCCGGAAATCGCAAAAAAATTAGAAATCCCTGTGCAGTACTGGAAACAGCTTCATGCCGGGAATGTGATTGTGCTCCCGGATGGCAGGGAAATTCATCCGGAACAGGTGACAGGAGCG
>CAMWWG010000100.1 GCA_947177935.1 uncultured Ruminococcus sp.
CGGCATTCCGTGGGATGAAATTAAAAGGAAAAGTAAAATATACCATCACAGACGGCATGATTCGTTATCAAGATAATATGATAATATAATATAATTAATTTTTGAAAGGAGCTTTTCTCATGAGCTTTGACAGATTAGTGAAAAAAATCAAGGAAACAGGCAATCCGTCCGTTGTCGGATTAGATCCGAAACTGGATTATATTCCGGATTTTTTAATCCAGAAATTCCAGGAAGAAGACGGCGCAACGCTCAAAACTGCCGCAAGAGCAATTTTTGCGTTCAACAAGGCAATTATTGATGAAATCTGCGATATTGTCCCGGCGATTAAACCACAGGCGGCATATTATGAGATGTACGGCTATCATGGCATGAAAACGCTTGCGGAGACAATCCGTTATGCAAAATTAAAGGGCATGTTCGTCATCACGGACGGCAAACGCAATGACATCGGCGCAACCATGCAGGCATACACGGCGGCGCACCTGGGATCCGTCAGAGTCGGCGACAATGAAATTGAGCCGTTCGGTGCAGATGCCCTGACCGTCAACGGCTATCTTGGGACGGATGGCATCAAGCCGTTGTTGGAAGTCTGCAAAGAGAGAGACAAAGGCATTTTCGTTCTGGTTAAGACGTCCAATCCGTCAAGCGGTGAATTGCAGGATCAGTCAATGAATGGCGAGCCGTTGTATGCCAGAATGGGCGATCTGTGCGAGAAATGGGGCGCTGAAACGATCGGTGAATCTGGTTATTCCGCTGTCGGTGCAGTGGTTGGCGCAACATATCCGGAACAGCTCCGGGAACTCCGTGCAAGACTGCCGCACACATTCTTCTTAGTGCCCGGCTATGGTGCACAGGGCGGCGGTGCACAGGGCATTGCAGGTGCATTTGATGCCAATGGCATGGGTGCGATTGTGAATTCTTCCAGAGCCATCATGTGCGCTTATCAGAAAGAACAGTGCGCACCGGAAGAATTTGCCAAAGCCGCAAGACGGGAAGCCATCCGGATGCGGGATGATATTACCAATTATATTCAGATTGTAAAATAATTTGAATTTATTTTGATTTTATGACTTGATTTTTTATTCAGGAAAGGATGTAGTGTATGGCATTGATCAGACATGCAGAACCTGCCTGGCTGGTACTGGCAGACGGGCAGATTTTCAAGGGAAACAGTTTCGGCGCAACCGGAACGGCGATCGGCGAAGTTGTCTTTACAACCAGCATGACAGGCTATCAGGAAACACTCACAGATCCGAGTTATTATGGGCAGATTGTGACACAGACATTCCCATTGATCGGAAATTACGGCGTGAATTCGTCAGATTTCGAATCAGCAAAGTCCTATGTGAATGGGTATATTGTCCGGGAATGGTGTGACAAGCCTTCCAATTTCCGTTGTGAAGATACGATCCGGAATTTTCTGGAACAGAATCAGATCATCGGCTTATACAATATTGATACCAGACATCTGACACGGACGCTCCGGGAAGCCGGTGTCATGAACGGCGCAATTACAACCCAGAATCCGGAAGAAACGCCGGAAACCCTGAAAAATTTACTGCAACAAATCCGGAATTATGCTGTTGTGGATGCTGTAAAAAGCGTGACGGATTCTGCAAGACATGTGTATGCGCCGGATTCTCCGGAAAAAAAACAATACCGGGTTGTACTATTTGATTTCGGTTATAAGAGAAACATCCGGCAGGAACTTGTCAACCGGAATTGTGAAGTAACTGTCGTTCCGGCGAATACAACACCGGACGAAATCCGGACACTGCATCCGGACGGAATTATGCTTTCAAACGGCCCTGGCAATCCGGAAGAAAATACAGAGATAATCCAGAATCTCAGGGAAATTTCAGCGTGCAATATTCCTATTTTCGGGATCTGCCTGGGACACCAGTTACTGGCACTGGCACATGGCGCAAAAACAGAAAAATTAAAATACGGTCACCGTGGCGCAAATCAGCCTGTGATTGATCTGGCAAGCGGCAGAACTTATGTCACGAGTCAGAATCATGGTTATGCCGTGATCGGAGATAGTTTAGACCCGGAAATTGCGGAAGTTTCCCACATCAATGCCAATGATAAAACCTGCGAGGGCGTACGTTATAAGAAAATCAATGCGTTCACGGTGCAGTTCCATCCGGAAGCCCACGGCGGGCCATTGGACACGGCATATTTATTTGATGAATTTATTTCCAGAATGCAGGAATCTCAGAAAGGATCTGAATAATTATGGCTTTAAGAAATGATATTAAAAAAGTGCTTGTGATTGGTTCAGGTCCTATTATCATCGGACAGGCTGCGGAATTTGATTATGCTGGTGCACAGGCATGTCGTGCTTTGAAACAAGAGGGGCTGGAGGTTGTGTTAATTAACTCCAATCCGGCAACAATTATGACGGACAAGGCAATGGCGGACAAGATCTATATTGAACCGCTGACGCTGTATGTTGTCAAACGTGTGATTGAGATTGAAAAACCGGACAGCGTACTTTCCACACTCGGCGGACAGACGGGACTTACATTGTCCATGCAGCTTGCGGAAGAAGGATTTCTGGATTCCCATCATGTGAAATTACTGGGGGCAGATCCGGAAACGATTCACAAAGCCGAAGATCGTCAGGCATTCAAAGACACCATGGAAAAGATCGGCGAGCCGTGCATTCCCTCGAAAGTTGTCGAAACGGTGGAAGATGCCGTGGATTTTGCAAAAGAAATTGATTATCCGGTGATCGTCCGTCCGGCATTTACGCTCGGCGGAACGGGTGGCGGTATTGCCTATGATGAAACACAATTAAGGGATATTGCCACGAACGGTTTACGATTGTCACCGATTACACAGGTCTTAATCGAAAAATGTATCAGTGGCTGGAAAGAAATCGAATTTGAAGTGATCCGGGATCGCAAGGGCAATGTGATTACCGTATGTTCCATGGAGAATTTTGATCCGGTCGGCGTGCATACCGGAGATAGTATTGTCATTGCACCAGCTGTGACGCTTTCGGACAGAGAATACCAGATGCTTCGGACGGCATCCCTGAATATTATTTCAGAACTCAAAGTTGAGGGCGGTTGTAACTGTCAGTTTGCATTGCATCCGGAAAGCATGGAATATGCCGTGATTGAAGTCAATCCCAGAGTGTCCAGATCTTCTGCACTGGCATCCAAGGCAACAGGTTATCCGATTGCCAAAGTTGCCACAAAAATTGCCGTCGGTTACACACTGGATGAAATTATTAACCAGGTAACCGGCAAAACATATGCTTGTTTTGAGCCGGCACTGGATTATGTCGTGATTAAATTCCCGAAATGGGCATTTGATAAATTTGTCTATGCCAAGCGGACACTCGGCACACAGATGAAAGCGACAGGCGAAGTCATGGCAATCGGTACGAGTTTTGAACAGGCGATCATGAAAGCCGTCCGGTCAACAGAACTTGGCGTGGATTCCATGAACATGAAGAAATATCAGGAAATGCCGGTTGAAACGATTCTGGAGCTGTTACAGAACAGTGTGGAGGATGAAAGAGCATTCCAGGTATTCGCAGCATTGAAAAAGGGCGTATCTGTTGAAAAAATTCATGAAATTACCATGATTGATGAGTGGTTTCTGGAAAAACTGAAAAACCTTGTGGAGCTTGAGGACTGGCTTGCTGATGGCGAACTGACAGAAGAAAAATATCTGCTTGCGAAGCAATATGGCTATCTGGACAGCACAATTGAGAGATTTTCTCATCAGAAATGCCCCATGCACAGACATGCTGTTTATAAGATGGTAGATACCTGTGCCGGAGAATTCAAAGCGGATACGACTTATTTCTATTCCACATATGATGACGAAAATGAAGCAGCACAATTCATTGCGAGGACGGATACCGGAAAGAAAAAAGTCGTTGTGTTCGGCTCAGGACCAATCCGGATCGGGCAGGGGATTGAATTTGATTATTGTTCTGTGCATTGTGTGTGGACACTGAAAGAATTAGGCTATGAAGCTGTGATCTGTAACAACAATCCCGAGACAGTTTCTACAGACTTTGACACTGGTGACAGATTGTATTTTGATCCGCTTACGCCGGAGGATGTTGACAATATCATCGAAACAGAAAAGCCTTGCGGCGTTGTTGTGCAGTTCGGCGGACAGACGGCGATTAAATTGACCAGGCATCTGGCAGACAAAGGCGTGAGGATTCTGGGGACTTCTGCGGATAATATTGATGCTGCGGAAGACCGGGAGCGTTTTGACGAATTATTAGAAAAATGCGGCATTCCACGTCCGGAAGGCTTCACCGTCATGACGACAAAAGAAGCTGTGAAAGTCGCTGAAAAACTTGGTTATCCGGTTTTGTTAAGACCCTCTTATGTGCTCGGCGGTCAGAATATGATTATTGCGCATTCTGAACAGGATGTTGTGGAATACATGGGCATTATCACATCCCACATGATTGAAAATCCGGTTCTGATTGATAAATATATGATGGGAACAGAAGTGGAAGTAGATGCGATCTGTGATGGAAAGGATTTCCTGATCCCTGGTATCATGGAGCATATCGAACGTGCAGGCGTTCATTCCGGTGATTCTATTTCGATCTATCCGGCGCAGAATCTGTCTCAGAAAATCCGTCAGACGATTATTGAATATACCAGGCGACTTGCACTTGCTTTGGAAGTCATTGGTCTGGTGAATATTCAATATGTTGTCTACCGTGATGAAGTTTATGTCATTGAAGTCAATCCGAGATCTTCCCGGACAGTGCCGTATATCAGCAAAGTGACAGGGATTCCCATGGTGGATATTGCAACAAAGATCATGTTCGGCGCGACATTGAAAGAATTAGGCTATGAAACTGGACTGCACCCGGAGGGGGACTATGTTGCAGTGAAAGTTCCGGTATTCAGTTT
>CAMWWG010000101.1 GCA_947177935.1 uncultured Ruminococcus sp.
GGTATAGCCCATACCATGACGGCATTCATAAGCATCCAGTTCTGTTTTTGCCGGAGACCAGCCCGGAGACCAGACAGTGCCGTTGTCATTGATGTAGAAATATCTGCCGCCCATATCCACAGGAACGTTATTATAACGATAACGGGTGATTCTTCTCAGGCGGGCATCCATATAGAAATGATAGCCGCCGGCTGTATTGGAAATCAAAGAAAAGAATGCCTGTGTACCGAGGTAGTTAATCCACGGATAGGGTGTCTTGGGGGAAGTGATGACGTATTCTTTATTGACATCATCAAAATGTCCGAACTTCTGCATAGTTCTAAAATTCTCCTTTTTGGTAATTTTTTTTAAATAATCGCTTGTGACATCTCAGAAATTTTCACGAAACCACAGAACGCTAACATTATTATAGCATATTTCTGAAAGATTCGCAAGTAGTTTCCGGGAAAAAAAAGGGGACAGAAATCAAAATTTTAATCACAGAATTTGTGCATTTTGACCAGAATTTTAAGTTTTGATTAATCCAGAATATAAAAATGCTGATAAAATGCCTTGCTTTCATCCTGACCCAGCTCACAGTAACCTGTCACGCCGTCCGGAAGATCCAGATTCGGCGCATCAATCATGGCACTCATAGGCTCAGGACAGAAATAGTGATTAAATCCCTTGTCATTCCAGAAAATCCAGAATTTGTATTCTTCGCCGACTTTGTAGCAGATTTTTTTATGGGATTCTATCTCTTCCAGGACAATTCCATAGAAAGGCTCGCCGTTAAGATTCATGTATTCGCCGAAATACATTTCATTATCAATGTTCCGGAGTACCGGACATCTTGTGCCATTCCGGTATTCCTGATCTTCCTGTGTCAGATCGACAAATTCGCCGGTCGGCAGACAACGGGAATTTAAAATCCAGCGCTTACCCACAGGCGCAATGATTCTCTGATCCTGTTCTTTCGCATTCATCACAAACGGGGAATTCATTGCCGTGTGCGTTGCCACAGAAACAGGCATCTTCTTGTCAGATAAATTCGTCAATCGGAATTCATATTCCAGACCATTGGCAGAAAGCGTGAACAGGAATTCTGCACGGAATTTAATGGGCAGATACTGGAAAAATTCGTCATTTTCGTCATAAAGATATTCCGTCCGGCATCTTGCTGTGTTGTCATCCGCCTGTATTTCGGTCACTCTGTGTGTGCGCTTATGTAAAAATCCGTGGATGTGATTATGATACGGCGCAACCTCGTTGACTGGGAGCTGATAAACAGCGTCCGAAGTTTTCAGAACGCCATCCGCAAAACGATTCGGCAGATAGAGTGTCGGCAGACCCCAGACTTCCGCAGACTGGAGCAATGTCTTATAATCATTGTCCGGACTGAACCGAAAAAATTCGATCTTGTGTTTCTGTTCACACAGCCGGATAACATTAGAACCGACCTGGGGGGCAATCATGGCAAGATACCCGCCGGCTTCCAGCCGGACGCAGTCCATATCCTGAAATTTTACTAATTTTGCCTGATTCATGGAAAAACCTCCTGATTTTTAAAAATATTTTTAAAATTATTATTATTTTAACATAATTTTTCAGATTTGTCCAGTAAATTTTAGAATTAAATAAAAAATAATTAAAAATCCGCAAAAAAACATCCTGTTTTGCAAAATAAAATCCAGGAAATTTGTGCAAAATCACGATTTTTGAATAAAATATCCCGAATCTTTCACATTTTCCTGCAAAAAATCCGGAAAATTCAGATTTAGGCTTGCAAAATACCGGAAAGCATGTTATAATAGCAAGTGAATTGCTGAAACTAAATAACAGGCAAAAATTCAAATTTATCAAATCCAATCAAAGGAGGACACTATTCTATGTTCAGTCTAAATGCAGAAAGCAGTTCTGCATCCGCCACGGCAAAGTCAAAATTTTCGCCGGGCGATTTTCTCAAGTCCTGGGCTTCCCGCAACCGCTGGTATCTGATGGCATTCTTCCTGCCGGTCATCCTGATGTATATCAGCTATGCCATTTTCGGTCTCTATCCGTTCGGCGAAGAGTCCGTCCTTGCCCTGGACTTCAATGCGCAGTATGTCTATTATTTCGAGGCGCTCCGGGATGCGTTCTGGGGTGACGGCAGTATCTTCTATAGCTGGGGACGGAATCTATCCGGCGGCTACATGGGCGTCATCGGCTATTATCTGGCAAGCCCGTTCACGCTGATTGTCATGCTCCTGCCGGAAAAAATGATGCTGACAAGCCTGCTGATGATGATTCTGGCAAAAATCGGCTCGGCAAGCGTCACATTCTGCATGTATCTCCAGAAATCCAAAAAACTTGCGCCTGCGCCTGCGCTCATGTTCGGCGTCTTGTATTCCCTGATGGCATACATGGTCATCCAGACAATTGACCCAATGTGGCTGGATGGACTTGTCTTTCTGCCGCTGATTGCCCTGGGTGTGGAATATCTGATTGATGATGGCAGAAAAATCAATTATATCATCCCGCTGGCAATCATGTTCGTTGCAAATTTCTATATTGGCTATATGCTCGGAATTTTCACGGCATTTTATTTTGTATATTATCTGTTCTTCGGCACAGATCTGAAAAACAGAAAAATCAAGGATTATATCTATACCTGTCTGTCATTCGGAATCAGCACCATTGTCGGCGTGATGTGCTCTGCTGGTATGATCCTGCCAATTTATAAAGCACTGTCTCTGGGTAAATTTGACTTTACTACACCGGACTACAGCTTCAAGACACAGTTTGATCCGGTTATCATTCTCCGTCAGCTCCTGACCTGTCAGTATGATTCTGTCAATGTCCAGGGCAGTCCGGAAATTTACTGCGGTATTCTCACAGTCGTTCTGTTGCCGCTGTTCTTCCTGAGCAAAAAAATCACGACTAAGAAAAAATTAGGATATGGCTTTTTATTAGCTGTCATGTTCTTCAGTATGTATATCAAACCTGTTGACATGATGTGGCACGGCGGACAAGTACCGAACTGGCTGCCGTTCCGGTATTCGTTCATTATCTCGTTTATCTTACTGTCTATGGCGGCAACCGTCTTCAAAGATCTGGAAAATATCAATATTTCTCATCTGGGTGCGGTCTTCTTCGGAATTCTGGCTGTCGGAATTTTTATCATGAACCAGGATTATGAACAGCTCGACGATATGAAATCCGTCTGGCTCTCCATCGGATTATCCGCTGTCTATTTGTTAGTCCTTGCAGGACTGATCCAGAAAAAATCAAATTATATTCTCCCCGGTTTCCTGATGTGTGTGATCTGCGGCGAACTGGTCTTTAATACAGTAGATACCATGAAAGCCGTTGATAAAGAAGTTGCTTACTCCACAAGAGCTTCCTACAGGACTTTTGTCCAGTCCGGTCGTGCTGCTGTGGATGCGATGGAAGCATATGATAAACAGAATTCCAATGATCCCGACGGCGGATTATATCGTTCTGAAAAGACATTTGCAAGATGCGTCAATGATAATCTGGCATTCGGACTCAAGGGCATTACGCATTCCAGTTCTGTCATGAACGCCAGAACCCTGAATTTCATTGAAACCATGGGCTACAACATGCGCAGTTACTATTCCCGTTATGACGGCACAACGGAACTTGCCGATTCCCTCCTTGGATTTAAGTATATCCTCGATCGTGGTGACAATCCTTCCCGTAATCTCCTGCATCCGTCCTATGAACATGTCGCAGATTATAATTATCAGGATTATGACGACAAGAACAGTGATAACACACCGAAAGACAAGACCATCAGCATTTACAAAAATCCGAATGCCCTGTCTATTGGCTATCTCGTCAGTGATGATCTTCTCCGGATTGACCATCTGGGCAATGATAATCCGTTCAATAGTCAGAATGTTCTCATGAGCACGATGCTCGGCAAAACAATTTTTGATGCAGAAGGACAGATTGCCGGAACAGAAGCTTATTATACACCAGTCGATCTGGAAGAGCCGGTACTTGGCGCAGTTACCGTCTCTGATTACAATGGACAAGTATGTTATACGAAAATGGATTCCGGCGACCCGACGGTTGACTACCGTTTCACAGTAACAGACAACAAACGTGTCTATGCGTATCTCAAAACAGAGAACGAACAGAAAGTGAATCTCTGGCTTGGCGTTTACAACGAAGAAATCAATGACTATGATTTCCGGGGATTCGGCACGTATTTTGAAACCAAGAACTATTGCATCCTGGATCTGGGCGTGTATGACATCGGCACAAAAATTTCTCTGCGTATGACTGTTGATAATGACAACAATGCGACGATTGTGAAAGCACCCTATTTCTATTACTTCAACGAAGATTTATTCCAGGAAGATATTAATATTCTCAAGACACAGCAGATGCAAATAGAAAAATTCTCTGATGACTATATCAAAGGCACAGTGACCGCACAGGAAAATCAGATCTTATTTACTTCCATTCCTTATGAAGAGGGCTGGACGGTGAAACTCGACGGCAAGAAAATCGACACTTCCGAGTGCCTGAAAGCAATGATCTATATTCCCGTCACTGCCGGCACACACACCATCACAATGTCCTATCTCCCACCCTATTTTACAACAGGTATGACCATGGTTGTGATCGGCATTGCCATTATTATCCTGTTCTATCGTTATGACAGAAAAAACAACAAAGTCCTGATTGCAAGAATCCGGAATAAGAAGCGTGAGGCAATCCAATCCGGAAAATCTGAAAAAGCAGCCTGATTCTGTATGTTTTACCGTAAGGGACAGCTCACGCTGTCCCTTTTCTCACAGAATCCTGTATATTTGCATATTATAA
>CAMWWG010000102.1 GCA_947177935.1 uncultured Ruminococcus sp.
GAGTTTATTATGAAAAAAAGACTGTTCGCACTCCTGACAAGCGCAGTGTGTTGCTGTGTTTGCATTGGAAATCTGCCCACATTCGCAATTGACCAGGATTTCAATGCAACAGAATTCTGCGTTGTTTCCAGAAGTAACTTGAATCTAGAAGAAGAATTTTATGACACATACCACTATTCAGAATCTAGTTTGTATCAGGCGCATGATGTCTCTCTGGGATTAAATCCGGATTGTATTACCATTTCCGGTGAGAAAACTTCCGGTTTCCAATATGGTGATATTTTCCTGCTGGATCAATATGTAGAATGTGCAACAGCTTTGTATCCACCGAATTTTGATTTCTGGCCTATTTCAAGTGCGGAATATATTGGAAATTGTAAAGATCTGTTTGAAACAAAAGAGCTGACTCTGACAGCCAAAGAATATAATTATCATGATTATGGCGAATTTTTTGGAGAAATTGACAATTCTGCATATTTTGTCACCGAAAAAATTAAATTCGACTTCGTAGATGAAGATGGCAAAGAATATGATTTTATCTGCTATTATTACGGCGGTGATGCAGAAATTGACGTGAATACCTGCAATGTCGGTGACAAGATCCTTGCATCCGTTTACAAAGATGCTGTCATTCTCCCCCTGGAAGTCTATCCCGACACGACAGAGAATCTCCCCGGAGATATTGACGGAGACGGAACTGTTGATATCACGGATGTCATCCGGATGAATCGGGTTTACGTCGGATTGCAAAAATTCACGCCTGAACAGCAGAAAGCCGGGGATATCAACCAGGACGGCAGGATTGATCTGAGTGACTCCATGCAGGTACTCCGCTACATTGTGGGATTGATTGAAACACTAGGTGCATAATTATAATTCAAAATTAAGGAGGTATCACTCATGAAGAAAAGATTGCTTGCACTCCTGACAAGTGCAGTCTGTTGCTGTGCCTGTGTGGGAAGTCTGTCCGCATCCGCTGTGGATGAAACTTTTGACGAAACAGATTTTTATATCGTCTCAAGAGTTAATCCGGATTATGACCGTTTCTATATGTATTCCTACCTGGAAACCCTCCGCAACACAAATTTCCCGTTTGTGTATGAAGCAGAGTATATTAATGAAAGTTTTCAAGCTGTTTCCTCTGCGATCACTGGTGAAAAGCCATCTAGCTTTGCTTATGGTGATATTCTCCTGATTGATAATAACAATGAAGGAGTTTCCTCTGATGACTGCTCTCCGCCTGTCCGTTATATTTCTGGAGACATTGAGAGCGTGCAATATCTCGGCAATTGCAGAGATATTCTTGAAACAAAAGAGCTGACCATGACAGGCAAAGAAATCAAGGCTTTCTGTGGTGGGGAAGAAACTTTTGATTTCATTGAGCATATCAAATTTAATTTCACAGACGAAGACGGCGAAGAGTATTATTATATTTGCTATTACTACAACGGCGACCCAGAAATTGACGTGAATACCTGCAATGTCGGTGACAAGATTCTTGCATCTGTCTATAAAGATGTTGTCATTCTCCCCCTGGAAGTCTATCCCGATACGACCGACCCCCTCCCTGGAGATGTTGACGGAAACGGTACTGTTGACATCACGGATGTCATCCGGATGAACCGGGTTTACGTCGGATGTCAGAAGTTCACGCCCGAGCAGATCAAAGCCGGAGATGTCGACCATGACGGCAAGATTAGTTTGAGCGACTCCATGCTTGTACTCCGCTATCTGGTAGGACTGGAAGAAACGCTTGGTGTTTAATAGCAAAGAAAGGATGATTGCAGTGAAAAAAAGACTGTTAGCACTCCTCACAAGTGCAATCTGTTGTTCTGCCCATGTGGGAAATCTACTTGTATCAGCTGAAAAGCCTGAAGGACTTGAAAAATTCTACCAAAAAGATTACTATGTTGTTACTTTTAGTAATACGGATCCGGAAAATAATCATTATTATATACGTTGCAATTCTAAAGCAATGCATGGCAGACAATGGTATACACGCCTTGATCCAGATTTTGTTACAATCACTGGTGAGAAAACATCCGGTTTTTCTTATGGTGATATTCTCTTGATTGATGCTTTTACTGAGGTTCAGCTATCATCTCCGCCAACGTATATTACGTATGCTGATAGTGCTGAGTATATCGGCAATTGCAAGGATGTCCTCGAAACCAAAGAGTTGACTTTAACAAAAAAAGACATCACTTCATTTTTTGACGAAGATTTAAATTTTAACTGTCTGGATCATATTGAATTTGGTTTCACGGATGAAAATGGCGAAGAGTATGACTATGCTTACTATTACTACAACTTTGATGCAGAAGTTGACGTGAATACCTGCAATGTCGGTGACAAGATCCTTGCGTCTGTCTATGAAAATACTGTGGTTCTCCCCCTGGAAGTCTATCCCGACACGACCGAGAACCTCCCCGGAGATATTGACGGAAATGGGACTGTTGATATCACGGATGTCATCCAGATGAACCGGGTTTATGTCGGATGTCAAAAATTCACTCCCGAACAGCAGAAAGCCGGAGATATCAACCAGGACGGCAGGATTGATCTGAGCGACTCCATGCAGGTGCTCCGCTATCTTGTGGGGTTGGATGAAACGCTTGGCGCTTTATTAAACTAATCACAGAATAAAAATCTCGGATGAAAAGTTAAATTTTTGATCCGGGATTTATTTTATTGTAATTTGTGCAGAATCCACAAGAAACCTGCCCGGAATCTGGAATAGTCACCAAATCTAAAAAATATTAAAAAAATTTCAAAAAAACTATTGACTTTTCACAAATCCTGTGCTATAATAGAACCATGATAAGAATTGCAATTCAAAATCAGTTCTTCGCAATATATTTTTTAAACTATTGCGAAAATCCTGTCAAGGAGGCGAAACCAATGGAAAACCTGGATTCACAGCAGACGGCGGTTTCGTCAGCTGCAGTTAAGTAGCAGGTTCTGAATCGCCAGCCGGTTCGTGAAACGGCTGTGCTCCCTGCGATGTGCGTGACATCATCATTCTGCGGTGTGCCGAAAACCCGTCCTGTTCTGATATGTCTTCTGTGTTTCTAAAATAAGCCAGCATATCAGAATCTATCTGCTAAGGCTGATCTCATGGCGTAGAAACTTTTATATAGTTCATTTCTTTTACTTACTAATGGAGGGTACTCCAATGAGAACTTCAATATCCTGATCAAGAATCTTCTCAAGAACTCTGCTGAAAGATGTGATTTATTATGAAAGGTGTTGTAAAACTCGTATTCAAAAAACCTTAGTAGGAAAGGCGTGTGTGACCAATGCACAATTCAAATCTCCAGACGGACTTTACAATTGAATAGCAGACAGCTCCCGGCAATCGTGAATTTTTCGCCGGGAGTTTGTTTTATTATCATCTATTAAGGAAATATTAAAAATGCGAAAAAAACAAAAAACAGAAAAAGACTTATCATCAGATTTTGTATTCTTGTCGTATTTCTTATTGTCGAAGACTGGATTTTATCCATCATGATCTATCAGGCAAATTTCAACCGGCGTTTTGAAATCCCGGAAGAACAGAGAATAGATATTGACAACTTTGACGGATTACAGCGTACAAAATACAAGTTCAATTCTGATAAAAATCAAAAATTAACAGGATATATGTACAGTTCCGGAGAGGATCAGAAAGGCATCATTATTCTTTCCCACGGTTTCGGCTGCGGCGGACATAATTTCTATATGAATTGTATTGACTGCTTTGCTCAGAACGGATATTATGTTTTTGCTTATGATGCAACCGGAAATGGTAAAAGTGAGGGCAAAAATGTTGGAGGACTTCCGCAAGGCGTAATTGATCTGAATCATGCCATATCATTTGTAGAAGAAAATAATGAATTTCCTGATTTACCGATTGCCTTGTTCGGTCATAGCTGGGGCGGCTACAGCGCTTGCAGTGTTCTTACCTATCACCCTGAAATTGAAACAGTGATAGAATGTGCAGGTTTTAATTGTTCTTCCGATCTTCTGGAATCTGAGGGAAAAAAACAGGTTGGCATTGGTATTTATATTATGTTACCATTTATGAAACTGCACGAACGTATTAAATTTGGCGAATATGCTTCCAATACCGCAATGGATGGTATGGAAAATACAGAAGCACATATTATGATAGTACACAGTCAAGATGATGATACTGTACCAACTGCATATGGTTACGATTTATTTTATGAAAAATATAATGCTAATCCTCGTTTCAGCTTTATTCTCTATGAAAACAAAGGTCATAATTATTTTAGCTTTGATCAATTCATTGATTTTTATGATACACATTTATCATAATTAAAAAATCACTAATTCTTAGTAATTTACTAGGCATAATTTTGTCTGCATTTTCTCTTGACAGATCCGGATTATTATAGTAAAATAAAAATATAATTTAAATTATTATTTTGAAAGCAAAGGCGGTTGATATCATGCGAGTTTCAGAACTCCAGCAGGAAATTTTAAGATTAAAACAACAGCAGGATGTGTGCATCCTGGCGCATAGCTATGTGGCAAGGGAAATTTGTGAAATTGCGGATTTTGTCGGCGATTCATTCCAGTTGAGCGTGAAAGCCTCCCAAGTTAAAAATCCCACTGTCCTGATGTGTGGTGTGCGGTTCATGGCAGAAACGGTCAAAATTCTATCTCCGGAAAAAAAAGTGCTGTTATCTCATCCGCAGGCAGGCTGTCCTATGGCAGAACAGATGGACAAGGAAATGATCCTGGAAGTCAAGAAAAACTATCCGGATTATCTTGTCA
>CAMWWG010000103.1 GCA_947177935.1 uncultured Ruminococcus sp.
CTTTTGTACCAGGAAAATACGGAGCCGGCTCTCCCGGATTCTGATTTCGACATTGGCTTTCAATTGGCTGAAATCAATTTTGAAGAAAATTTGTCACAAATCATGAAAAAATATGGTTATCAACGATATTTTATAATTAATTACAAATTCAGAACGGAAAAACCGGAAGCATATACACAGAATGATTTCAACGGATTTGTTTTCACAAAACAAACTTTGAATCCCTTATTAAATCAAGATCTGGATTTAGATTGCAGTAATTTGCAGGCAATTCTGAAAATGCTGTCCCTGGATGCTGTTCTGATCATGAAAGCACAGTATTTTGCCAATTACAATTATGTGATCTATTTTCAAGATGATTTTTCGATAGAATCTTTGCTTGCCGCCATCAAAAACCGGAGCATGTGACTTAATGCACATGCTCCACTGTTTTTAATTCTAATTTATCCTGATTAGCAGTAATCATGACTGTATCGCCGGTATGAATCTGTCCGTGAAGCCACATCCTGGAAAGTGGACTTTCAATTTCCTGCATCAGAAAACGCCGGATCGGTCTTGCGCCGTAACGTTCCGTTTCTGGACAATTCGCAATCATGGCAACTGCTTGTGGATCATATTCGAGAGAAATCCCAATCTGCTGGGAACGCTCCGAAAGCAATCGGATCTGCCGTTCTGTGATTTTTATTAAACTGTCCTGGTTTAATTTTTCAAATAAAAAGATTTCATCAATTCTATTGAGAAACTCCAGTGGGAGAACTTCTCTTAGGGTCTGCATTGCCTGCGTTTTCCGGATTTCCTGTTCCGCCTTTACGCCTTGTTTTTCCAGAAAACCGACTGCATTCTGATTCTTATGCATTCCGATATTAGATGTCATGAAGATCATGCAGTTGCGGAGACTGATTTTCCGCCCCGTGCTGTCCGTCATCATGCCGTCTTCTAGAATTTGTAATAAAATATGCAGAAGATCCGGATGCGCTTTTTCGATTTCGTCAAATAAAATCACACTGCACGGCTTTTTTCTCAGATGTTCACAGAATTTTGTTTCTTCGGAGAATCCCACATAGCCGGGCGGTGCGCCGATCAGCTTTGCAACAGAATGCTGTTCCATATATTCCGACATATCCACTGTGAATAATGCGTTTTCACTGCCATACAATGTTTCCGCAAGCGCCCGGACAAGCGCAGTCTTGCCAATTCCGGTTGAACCTAAGAATAAAAAAGAGCCGACAGGTCTTTTCAGGTCTCGGAATCCGCTCCCGGCACGGCACACGGCGTCACATAACTGAGAAATTACTTCGTCATGCCCGATAATTTTCTCCTGTAAAGCCGTCTGAAGATGCAACAAGCGTTCCTGTTGCGCAGATGTCATTTGTTCCAGGGGAATCCCCGTCCGGGAAGATGCGACACTTGCGACATCTTCCGGACGAACTTCTGTGCAGACCCTGTTCCGGAGCGATGCCCTAGCACATGCCTCATCCAGTAAATCAATTGCCTTATCCGGAAAACTTTTGTCTGCGATATATTTCTGTGAAAAATCCACACAGGATTGGAGGACGGCATCTGTCAGAAACACATGATGATAATTTTCATAATTTTCTTTCAGTCCCTGCAAAATATACAGTGTTTCTTCCGTTGTTGTCTCCTGAATCAGGATACTCTGGAATCTCCGGGCAAGTGCGCCATCTTTTTCAATGCTTTTTGTATATTCCGCCGGTGTGGTTGCGCCAATGATTCGCAGATCTCCCCTTGCAAGTCTGGGCTTGAGCATGTTCGCCGCATCAATTGCACCTTCTGCCGCACCTGCGCCCATAATTGTATGAAGTTCATCAATAAATAAAATCATCCGGCTGTTTCGGGTGACTTCATCAATACAAGCTCGGATGCGTTCTTCAAAATCTCCCCTGTATTTCGCTCCGGCAAGCAGTGCCCCCAGATCCAGAGAAAAAATAAACATCCCCATTAATTGGGGCGGCACTTCTCCTGTCGCAAATCGATCTGCTACACCCTGAACGATTGCTGTCTTGCCAACACCTGGTTCACCGATCAAACATGGATTATTTTTATTTTTTCGGGAGAGAATCTGCAAAAGTCTGTCAATTTCCGGTTCTCTGCCGATTAATGGCTCATCCTGTTCCGATGGCAGTAATAATTTTCCGTACCGGAACAAATTCGGAAATTCTGCGGCAGTCGGTGCACTTGGAATTCGGGCAGACTTCACATGCCGACAGGATTGTTCCATCATGGAAAGATCCACTTGCATCAGCTCTAGTAATTCCGAAGCCGCACAGTTTTCATCCTGGAGCAGCGCAAGCAGAACCCACTTTGTACCGGTTTCGGATGTTCCAGCGGAATCCGTCAGTTTCTGCGCTTGATGAAACATTCTGTGCAATGCAGGCGTCATATTGTTATAACTAAGAGAAGTCCTGCTCCCTCTGCCGACTGTTCTTAATAACTGCTGTGAAAATTTATATTCCGTGATCTGGAATTCTCCAAGAATTTCAGATGCCTGGTTAGGATGCTGATGCAGCAGTCCTAACAGATAATGTTCCGTGCCGACATAGGTATGCCCCATCTCCCCGGCAAGATAAATTGCCGCTTCCAGTGCAAGCATGGCATTTTCTGAAAATCTGTCGATATCATAATCATAACGCCGTTTCTGATGACTCTGATAATCATTCTGCATGAATGCAAAATCTCCTTTCTGCGCTTTCAGTTCTTGAATTCTTGATGATTGCCCACAATAACAGTATAGCACGTTTTTTTTGCAATATTTGTCGGAACAGGAAAAAACTGCAATTCATTGCCCAAATCTATTTCCAGAAAAAAATTTTAAAAAATCTCTCACACATTCTGCTCAGTTTCATACTATGTACTATGAAACAAAGCCAAACAAAACGCTCTGTTTCAAATATATATCCTGTAAGGAGAATGTGTTATGTGTTTTGATAACAACAATGGTGGATGCTGCTGGATCGTAATTCTGCTTGTGATTCTGTTTGTTTGCTGCGGCAACAACAGCAACTGCGGCTGTGGCTGCAACAACAACAACAGCTGCGGCTGCGGCTGCTGATTCATTCGCCGACAAAAAATCCCCTGTTTCTCCGGAAACGGGGGATTTTTTAAATTAAATTTTTTACTGCTGTCTGCTGCCACAGCTGTAACAAAACTGTGCATTGGAATTTACAAGCTTTTTTCCACAAAAACGACAATATTTCCTTTTCATAGATTCTGATCCGGATTCTGTCTGCAATTCCATTTTCGGTTCCGGAATTTTCTCCGGGATAGGCATCTGTGCCGGAAATTTTTTCCGGTAAATCCCCTCCCAGCACATGCCGCCGCAGAACAGAATGACACAAAGCAAAATACCAGTTCCCGAAAACAGGAGCGTACCGCCCCGCAGGATTGTCCCTAGTTCCGGTGGAAGATTGATAAATTTAAAAATCCAGGAAAGTAACAAACCACTGATAAACAGGATCACACAGGGAATTGCCGTCGTGATGCTGTAAATTTTCAGTACCGTCCCTGCAAATTTTCCGGAACGAATCCGGATCTGAATCATCCAGACCAGAAGCAGGATCATTAGAATTCCCAGGAGAATTTCTATCCAGACGGAAATCGCCGCACGGAGCAGAACACCTTTTTTGCCAGGAATGACAGAAAGCATTTTTTGATTCAAAAATTTCCCGGAATATTCCAGTAATCTGTCATTCAGGATTTTAATGTTCTGTTCGCTGATGTTGCCATTTTCCAGAAATTCATCAAATATATATTCTGAAATGGATTTCTCTGAACCATCCGCCTGCGGAATCCGGATTTCCTGGAGGATGACCTTGGCGAGCGCTGTCGGAATTGCCGGAGAATTGATATCATACCGCAACGTCATGCAGATCAGCAGGACGGAAGACACCACAAACAGGCTGATGACAGACAAAAAGGTAAATAAACCGGACTGGAATTTTCCATAAATTTTCATTTCCGATTTGGGTTTTATATCAGATTTTATTTTTTTTTCGACTTTATTTGCAGTTTTTACAAACATAATTACTCCTATTCGATAAATTAGGACAGCGATTCAGATTCAGCCTATGCCTGATGATGTTCTTCTTCATCATAAGAAATAGTCTCTTTCCGGAGCGCATAATCGCAGACTGTCCGATAAAGACTTTTGAAAAATGCGTCCTCCGGGTGAACATTGAACAATACCATGCCGTCTTCTGTTTGCAGATTTCTGTGTTGTTATTTTTTAAATTATTTTAGAATATCTGTGAAAAGAAGTCCCAACTACACATTGGGACTTCTTATCTAATTATCTAAATCAGAAAGCTTGTGATAGGACTCGAACCTACGACCTGCTCATTACGAATGAGCTGCACTACCAACTGTGCTACACAAGCATTAATTAATTACTGACTTTTACAAAAACCGTCATCCGGAACAACCCCTGACGTAATCAACAAAATTATTATAGCATAGTTTTCCTGATTTGTCAAGGGGTTATCCAAAATTTTTTTGAAAAAATTATTTTTTTAATTATTTTTTTCTTCCCGGAGTGCTTCCAGTATCAGATCCATCATAGAATCATCATTTACGTTATACGCCGTCATCGTCATTAATTCTGCAAAGGGACGGACTTTCTTTCTTGGCTGAAATGAATTGGCGATGTCATGCAGATTGTCAGAACGATCTTCCTTTTCTGTTTCATTGGTTTCATGTTTGCCACAAAGCAAATACAATCCTT
>CAMWWG010000104.1 GCA_947177935.1 uncultured Ruminococcus sp.
GTTATATCTCGAGGATGCACTCGGTCACGAGGAATTTTTTCAGTCCAAATGCAATGAAACGCTTTCCGCATTGCAGGACGAACATCTCAGGCACTGCGTAGAGCAGATGGCACAGACACACGGACAGATTTTCAGCAGTCTGTACAGTCTGCTGAATTATTAAAAATCATATAAAACAAGAAACGTAAAACACAAATTGCAGAAAGGAGAATTTCACATGAGTACCAAAAATGCAGACCAGAATTTAATGGAAAATCTGCTGATTCTTGAAAAGAGCGGTTGTGATCTGTATCTGCACGGCACAATTGAATCCAGCACAGGAAACGTACAACAGTCTTTCAAAACGGCGTTAGATGATTCTCTGCACATGCAGGAGAGAATCTATTCCGAAATGGCGTCAAAAGGTTGGTATGCACCGGATTCCGCTGAGCAGAACCGGGTGGAGCAGGTCAAGCAGAAATATTGTTCCTGCGATCCGTGCCACTGTGATCCCTGCGGCTGTCAGGGCTAAGAAATTCTGAAATAAATTGAAAATAAAACTGTCCGGGATTGATAGTATTCCGGACAGTATTTTAAATTTTTAATTTTCTGATTTTTTAAATATTCCAGGAAATATTATAATTCCTCCATAAATCAGAATCGTCCCGGCAAGATAGCAGAGAATATCCGCCCATTCTCCATGTGTACCGATCAGGACTGCTAACAAGCTGTGTTTGTCAATGCCAAGAATCCCACACAAGTCAATACTTTGAAGAAATTCGACAAAACACGCAAAGAGAAACAACATTCCCGGCAAGAATTTTGGAAATTTTTCGGTAAAGATCCGGATGAGGAAGTACATGCTTGGCATTACAAGCACGTCACCAATGTAATTGCGGAGAAAACCGGATGCAAATGCTCCGATAAAAATTTCCAGGATGAGGAAAATACAGAAAAGCAGAATCGCTGATTTTCGGGTTTTCATAATTTTTTGCTCCTTAATTGATGATATGATATTAATATTTGATAGATCCATTGAAAAAAACAAGTCTCCTGCTCAATCACAGGAGACTTGCGGGGATTATTTATTTACTTCATAGAGTCTGTCTTCGTAACGGAACAACGTCAACGTGATAGTCATATTCCCATTGAGTGTGCGCAGTTCATCCAAGAATTTCTTCTGATCCACGTTCATCGGGAGCTGAATGCTATAAATGCAATCGAACATAGAACCGAAGTTTGTTGTCTTAACTCTGCGCAGTCTCCAGCTTGTTGTATATTTGTCCAGCACTGCATCAAATAAATGTTCATAATTTAAATTTTCCGGCACGGAAATTTTCAGTGTCATATCATTCGCTTTTGGTGCAGCATAATTCAGCAGATTCAGCGTGTAGAGTACGGCTGCCATAATGATGAAGAAAATAATTCCGATTGTGATATAACCCTTGCCAAAGATTACACCGCAAGCCATTGCCATGAACACAAAGCAAATGTCTTTCGGATCGCCTGCAACGCTCCGGAATCTCGTCAGCGTGAATACGCCGGCAATTGCCAGACCACCTGCCACGGTATCAATCAATAATAACAACACACACACAATCGGAGGGAGCATAATCAGCGTTAAGGCGTAGCTCTGGGCATATCCCTCTTTTTTGCGTGTCAGCATGTAAATCATGCTAATGCCGAAACCGATCACCAGGGCGCACAGCATACACCCCAGGAATGTTGCCATACTGAAATTTGTGGACTGTGTCAAAGAATCATAAGAAATGACAGAATCAAACAGAGTGTTATTCATAATTAAAAATTTCCTTTCTGATAAACTTTCAATAAATTTGCCGGATTGATTGTCTGCATAATCCGGGAACTTTTCACAATGGCACTCCTTCGCTGTTCAAACAATTGATTTTTAATAAATCTGTGGTATGCCGTGCCGTATTTGGAAAAACTGATCTTGTAAATCTCCAGTTCCGACATTTTTTTTGCAAGCCAGATCGGCATTGCCCCTGCAATTTTGACTTCCATCAGTCTTTGATTGGGAGCAATAATCTGCGCTCCGTAACTTGGCAGTCCGAGCGACAAATCATAGCGCCGTTCCGTGAGCTGTCTGTCAAATGTCAGACGGAAATCCGGATCATCCTTGCCAAAGAAAGCGCTTCTTTGATAAGAAATATACTGTTTTGGCTGAATGTCATGATATGTATTCATGAAGACATCCAGTTCGCTGAAAATTTGTTTCTGAAGATATTTGCTCAGATCCACAGGTTTTGTGTGGTTTGTCATATAAGCATCTGATTCTGCAAGTGTGAGCGTCACACGCCGTTTGGTAACAACACCGCCGACTTTCTTCTTGATTTCCAGGAAAACTTTATCATCCTGCTTTGCCGGGGAGAAATAGCTTCTCAGCCGGATTTTTTCTTTATAATAAGGCTTTTCGAGAGAAGTCCGGATCAGATAATCATCCGGCGTGTCGTAATACAAGTTATAGATGCCATAATCTTTGCCGCCGACGCAGAATTTATCGGGGATCATGTACTTGTGGATTTCTTCAAGCAGGCGCTCATACTGATCCATGGATAGCATGTATTTTAGTTCTTTTCTCATGAACGTGCTGATTGCCATCAAAAAAACTCCCTTCGAGATAAATTTAATGTTAAATTTTGTTTTAAATTATCTTTATTATACAAATAGTTTCTTAAAAAAATCTTAAATTTTTTTAGAATTTTTAAAATTTTAATTTAATCCTGAATTAATCCAGTCGGCGAAACATCTTCGCCAAGATACCGGAATGTGATCTGACGCATATGCAGTCCGCTTTGCGAAAAATACAGCCGGATGGCATTGAACTTGGAGAACATGGGCACTTTTTTCGAGAATGTCATCGGCTTACCGTCCGTGCCGTTCCATGTGAACGTACCGCTTGCCGTTCCCATAATGAACAGTGTCATGGGAATCTGTGCCAATGCACTCTGTGTACTCGATGCCGTAATTGCGATTTCGTACCAGCCTGTTTTCCGGACATTCAATCCGAACGCATAGTTTGTATTTTTTTCTGTTCTGATTTCGGACAAATCCAATTGAAATGCAAATTTAGAATTTTCTTTTGTTTCATAGAAAATCACTGGGGAATCGTCCAGACTTTCTTCTGCCGGACGGTGGATAATTTTCACAAAATTTTCAGAATCCTGTGAATTTATCAGCCTTTCCATAGCATGTGTGTGCATGAGAAATTCACAGATATTCGCTGCATTTCTCTGTAATTCCGCACGGGTCAGACTGCCGTTCCGGAGCGATTCCAGGATATTATCTTCATGATGCACACAGTCCGCACAGACCATGTACAAATCATTCTGCGCTCTGACCATGGATGCAAAATCTTCCGTGTTCGGAGCAGTCCCTCTCCGGTTCAAATCCGCCCACCAGTCTGTCATGACAATCCCACGGAAGCCCCATTCATTCCGGAGAATTTCCGTGCAAAGATCATAACTGCAAGCTGTCCACAATCCGTTGACAGCGCCATAAGTCGTCATAATAGATGTTGCATTCCCGGTTTTCACAGCAATTTCAAAGCCTTTTAAATATAATTCCCGGAGCGCTCTCTCGGATATGACGGAATTTAATCCGTGTCGGTTTGTTTCCTGATTGTTGGCACAGAAATGTTTGAGCGTTCCGGTCACACCGGATTGCTGCAAGCCTTTAAGTTCTGCTGCCGCCATTGTTCCGGTCAGATAAGGATCTTCCGAGAAATATTCAAAATTTCTGCCGTTCAGGGGATGCCGATGTAGATTCATGCCGGGTCCTAGCAGACAGTCCACATGATTGGCTGTCATTTCCAATCCCAGATAAGTGAATAATTCTGTAATCAGATCCGGATGAAACGTTGCTGCAATCAACGTCCCGTTCGGGAGACTGAACGCCTTTGTGCCGCAGTCCATTCTCATACCGGATGGTCCGTCCGAACAACATGCCGCTGGAATTCCGTATGCCTGCAACGCATCCGAAACGCCGCCGAATGCGGATGCTGTTCCCGGTGTGACCCTGGGACTGCCCATGCCCTCGCCACGGACAAGCTGTGCTAATTCCGGATCAGAAAACTGTGCAATGAATTCCCTCATGGAAATTTTTCCGGATTTCACGTCAGCAAGCTGGAATTTCTGTTTATTTTCTGAAAAATTCTCTGAATTGAAATTTTCTGAATTAATTCCGGAATTTCGTTTGTATTCTTCCGGGAGAGACTCCAGAATCCGAGCTTCTTCGTCAAAATCAAGTACAGGAACGGGTTGCCTATCGTCTCCAGATTCCGTCATCCGGGTGAATGATTCCACGGGCGCAAGCGCCTGCCGTTTCTGTGCAATCACGATTGTTTCCGGGATCCGGATTTCTGCGGCAAATTTTGCAGAACGCACATCCGTACCAATATAAAATTGATGTGTGCCTTTCTGAATGATTTCACAATGCGGATGTCCGGTGATTCCAGAATCATCATAGGCAGTTACGGGGATTAATGTAAATTCCAGATTTTGGGATTCTCCCGGATGTAATAAATTTGTTTTTTGGTATGCCGTCAGAATCCGGGGCGGATTGCCAAACGCCGTTCTCTGCGGTGGCTGACAATAGACCTGAATCACTTCTTTTCCGGAAAAATTTCCAATATTTGTAATTTTTAAATTTAATTTTAAATTATTTATATTATTATTTTTAATTTCTTCGATTTCCAGTACAAAATCTGTGTAACTCAGTCCATAGCCGAACGG
>CAMWWG010000105.1 GCA_947177935.1 uncultured Ruminococcus sp.
GTTCTGCTGTTCTATGAAGATAATCTCTCCGGACAGAGAAATCAGGACTTCACAGAAATAAGCTCTGAACTGGCTGTAGAACTTGCTACAGAATCCGGGACGGATTCGGATTCTGTCACGAAAAAATATTATAATCTGACGGAATTATATCTGAATATCCCTGTTCAGCTTGAGGATTCGCAGATTCATACACTCGGCGAACTGTTCCAGGGGGAGACAGCTTATCAGGATCAGACAGGCTACCAGGCAGTTGCAGACTTCTTCCGGGATCAATATCATGTCAAGATTGCCTCTGTTACCGAAATCCCGGAATCGGTTATTTCTAATTGTTTTGGAACAGAACATGCCATTTCTGTAAATCTGAATCAGGATTTTGTCCGGTTTCTTTATCATAATTATTATTTGGAACTGGAAAATAAATACGCCAGCTTTTCCATTAAAGAAATGCTTTCAGAACAGAAACCGGAGTTTTCACAGGCAATGCGCCGGAATATCAAAGAATTACAAGATCGTCTGGAAAAAAACAGAACTCTTAACAGAATGCTGATTATGGATGGAAATTCATTCACGGCTTTCGGAAATACTGTTCGTATGACAGAAACAAGTGAATATCAATTTCTCCGAGATAAAGGCTATTATCAGGATATGATGAATTTTCCGCCGGTGGACTGGGATACCGTCCGGCTGGACAGCATTGTTCACAGCAACTGGGATATTGTTCTCTCCGATTTATTTGAAAGCATTTCTAACATGAACAACAGCATGTATGAAATTTTTTGCAAAGAAAATCACACGGATTTGTTCTGTCAAATTCGGACATCGCTCCCGCCGGAAGAAGTAGAATCATTTCTGTATGCGCTGTGTAAAGCCAATGATACCCTCGGCGATGAGATAACACAGAAGAATCAGTACGGATTTTACGTCCGGAATCTGCGATTACATCAAACCACAACACTTGGCAAATCCAATGTTTATTTATTAAATCAACCGCTGGAGATTGCGCCTTACACCAACAGACAGGTAAAACGTGCGCTCTATTACTGCCTGAGAGAACAAAAGGAGACATGACTGTGATGCTTGATTTTGTCAGAACTGTGATCCGTTATCATATGGATCAGATTGCTTATGAAATCCCGATATTTCTGATGATGCTTGTCGCCGGGATCACGATTGCATTAATCAAGAAAAAAATGCACAAGACGCAGAATTTTACAAGATATGTCTGTCAGGATATGGCACTGTTCTGTCTGGTGCAGATTGCCGGAAATATTCTGTTGCTGCTGTTTCAGGGAGGAATTTATTTTCTGGAAATCAGCGTTTTTTTCCTGCTGATTTCCCTGCTTCTGCTTCGCAATGTAGAGTTTCCATGGACATCCATGCTGATCGGACTTGTGATTCCCCTGCTTATTATCAGCATTTCTAAATTAATCAATCTGGAATTTTTTGTAATTTATGCGTTCCTGCGGCTATGCAGTGTGCTTGTCAATATTTGTTTACTTTCAGATCTGATTTTATATTTATTATCCAAAAAGCTGAACAAGCAAACAGAGCCGAGACATGCCTGGCGTCAAGCAATTCTGATGGTGATTTGCTTTGTGGTATTGATCATGCCGTCGAATTTCAATTTTGTCAATGCGTCCGGCTATGCGTATGGAGATGTGTTCCGGGCGATCTTCCAGGAAAATCTCGGAAATACGTCCGATCAGGATTTGCATAATTCTGATATTTATGAAACTGTTCCGGAGCATACCAATACGACAACGGCAGACTTTCTGGGAGATCTTATCATTCAAAAAAGTCAGGTTCTTTCTGAGAATGTAGATTATGTGCAGGCGTATCAACCGGAAATTATTTTAGATTACAAGAGCGATCAGGTTAACTGCCATGAATTCTGCACGACATATCTCAATGAAAAAAATTATCAGAATACAATTCTCAATTCTATGATAGATCTGACAAAAACATATCAGATTAATCCGACTTATCTGTTCAGCACGATTCTGCAATATAGCTCGCAGAAAAGCCGGCAGATTCCTGTGGAAAATTCTATTACGGGGAATTTTAATTTTGACATGGATTTTGATGCCTGGGATGCGTCCACGCTTACGCCGGATGCGTATACCGCTGGAATCTATAATGAACTCATGAAGAATTTTTCCATGATCCCGGATAACGTCACGGATTTCCCGTTGAGTCATGATGCCAGTCCGTTTTACAGTTATTTTGCATTCTGTGATGAAAATGCTGTCTATTATGTGACATTATATTTAACACTGGACGCACAGAATCAGATCATAGAGACAGATTATACACTGCTGGAGCTGATTGATCTGAACCAGGAATCCGAAGAAATCACACTGAAAAATTATGCCGGAGAACTGCAGGCGATCTATGATACAGCATTCGGTGCGGCATATTCTAAAACATCCGGTATTTATGACATGATCCTGGAACAAGGGACAAATCAGGTCTATGTCCGGAAATATTATTCAAATTATGCAAAATAACAGGAGTTTTTTCGATATGATCCATCTGAACTTAAAATTAAATACAAAATTAAAACCAGAATTTTTTTGCTGTCTCCTGTTTGTGATGATTAGTCTTATTACTTCTATCGTACTAGTCAATCTGTATTCTATTAAAAAACAGGTGATTACTGTCTGGATGCCGCTCCCGGATTCCATGACGGAACAGGACGCCCAAAGCACATTTGAACGATTAACCGATCATTTTGAAGAACTTTATCCAGGTTTCGGGATTACACTTTCCATTTATGATGAAACTGCCTGGACGGCTGTTTCGGTGTCTTCCGATCCGGAGGAATTTCCTGTTATGTGGATCAATCCCCCGGAAGAAGTAGAAATCCCGAAAGCGGATCTTTCCGAAATATTCCAACGGCTTGATTCGGCATATTATATCCCGGATCTTTTAGAATTTTCAGAATCTCCGGATCAGATCCCATTGTCATGGAATATCCCTGTTGTCTATAGTGGTGATCTGGAACACAAGGGAAAAATCATTGACAAGAGCAATCTGCCGGCGGATTCCCAGAATTCTGATTCGGATACGGATTTGAATGCCTTTCTGGAAAATCCTCAGAATCCCATTGTGTCCGACAGTTCTCGGCTTGCCATCATTGAACATACGCCCCGGACTTCCGGGGCAGTCTGTATGATTCCAGTCACAGAAAATAATCTGTTTGAGATTCAATATCAGGATTACTGCGTGATTCATGCTGATGCTGATAAAAATTCTCAGAAAATAGCCGCTCTCTGGATTGGTTATTTATTATCCGAGCAGGCACAGCAGATTCTCTACACAGAACATTACGGGAATTTCCCAGTTCAGAAATCTGCACTTTCGGAGACGTTCTCACGGCATCAGGCGCTTTCTGTCATTGCAGATCTGGCATCCGCCAGGGGGAATTTTTTATGATGCCTGCTCAGAAACAATCCTCAAAAAACAGACGCTGTGCCGTTCTGACTGTTGTTTTTTGTGTAATTTGCTGTGTGATTCCGGTTTATCTGTATTTTGATCTGTCTCAGCCGGAGCTGTTCCCGGTTGTGGACTATACGCTTTCTGATCCGGAGGTCATACTTCCGGAAGTGTTATATCTGTCATCCGAAGAAGCCTGCACCCAATTAGAAACGCTTGGTCTGCAAGTGATATTTCATGAAGATTCTCATCATCCGGTGATTCCGGAAAATCAGATTCTTGTGCAGAGTCCGTCTGCCGGGAGCATTCTCCGTCCCGGTGATCCTGTCTTTCTCACACGCAGTGACGGTTGGAAAGAATCTGTCCCGGATGTCCGGGATCTGACGCAGCAGGTGGCATCTGAAATTCTGGAAAAAGCCGGCTTTTTCGTTACATACCAGGCACAGCCCAGTGACAGCACCGCCCCGGATACTGTGATTTCTCAGAGCATTGCTCCGGATTCCCGTGCAGAAATCGGCAGTACCATTCAATTAACCATTTCAAGCGGACGGGAAAATCTTGACCAGACAAAGCTTGAAACCGTCGGCGATTACGTCGGAATGGATTTTGAAACAGCAAAAGTCATGCTTTCAGAATTGTATTTATATGCGCTTCAGACAGATACTGTCTACAATCCGGATATTCCGAATCATACGATTGTGTCGCAGGATGTGCCGTCCGGGAAACAGTTGCCGCAGGGTTCTGTTGTCCGGATGGTGGTCAGTCTTGGACAGGAAGTCGCAAAAGTTCCTGATTGTGTGGATCTGGATGCGGATTCTGCACGGACACTCCTGGAAGATGCCGGATTTCATTGTGTCATTCAGTATATTTCAGACAGCAATTATGGACTTGATAAAATCCTTGGTCAAAGCGCCGAGGCAGGAACAAAACTTGCTGTGGGCAGTAAAATTATTCTGACTGCCAGTGTCGGAACGGCGAATCAGGTGATCAGCACAGGGGGCTGGTCGGGAAATCCTCTGCCGTCATTCAACACAGAACCCGAAACAGAAACGGAATCTGATTCTGAAATTCTGCCGGAAGAATTTGCGCCGGAAATCCCTGGAGATTATTCTGAAGATAGTTTTGAAGATCATTTTATGTATGAAACAGCACCGGAGCCAATCATAGAAGATTCTACAGATCCCGGTGAGTTTGAAATCCCTGAAATCCCGGAAACTGCGCCGGATTTGCAGGAG
>CAMWWG010000106.1 GCA_947177935.1 uncultured Ruminococcus sp.
TATATTAATATTGTAAACGTTTTTGGAGCATTTGTCAAGAGATACAAGAAAAAATTTTCAGAAAATCCAAAAATATCCGGAAATGTTTTTGAGATAAAAACAAGTGATTCTGGTTCACGTACAAAATCTATGTCAGATTTCACAGCAAATTATTTTATTTTCCGGAAAATTCCGTATAATTCTACGAAATTTCAGAAAAAATGATACAAATTACTTGCAAATCTGACAATTCTGTTATATAATAGACTAGAGATTAAAATTTTATTTTTTTAAATTATTTTAATTATTTTACTATAATTAATAATAAATAGAAAGGAACGATTTTTTATGAATCTGTCTCAGTACAATCCGCAGGAACTTTCTGCATTCTATCAGGAATGTCTGAAAGCATATGAAAATTATCAGGCGCAGAACCTGAAACTGGACATGTCCAGAGGCAAGCCGTCTCCGGAACAGCTTGATTTAAGCAAGGATTTGCTGACATGTATCCGCAATGAAGATCTGATCGGCGAGGGCGGAGACTACCGGAATTACGGTCTGCTTGATGGTATTCCGGAAGCGAAGAAATTATTTGCGCCCATGCTTGGCGTAGAACCGGATGAAATGTTTATGTTCGGCAATGCAAGTCTGCAGGCAATGTACATGGTGATTACCTATGCACATACACATGGACTCCTGGGATGTACACCTTGGAAAGAACTGGAGCATGTCAAATTCCTGTGCCCTGTTCCGGGGTATGACAGACATTTCAAGATTACGGAATTTTTCAATATTGAAATGATTAATATTCCGACGGATGAAAATGGTCCGGACATGGATCTGGTGGAAAAATTAGTCTCCGAGGATGATTCTATCAAGGGCATCTGGTGTGTTCCGCAGTATTCCAATCCGTCCGGGATTGTCTACAGTGATGAAGTCGTGACACGTTTTGCAAAATTACAGCCGAAAGCAAAGGATTTCCGCATTTTCTGGGATAATGCTTATTGTATTCATCATCTGTGTGACAATCCCAAGATCGTTCTGCCCATTCTGCAGGAAGCAAAGAAATATCAGAATGAAGATCTTGTTTATATTTTTGCGTCCACTGCAAAAGTTACTTATGCAGGCGCAGGCGTGTCCATGATTGCGGCATCCAGGAATAATATTGCAGACATTACAAAAGCACTGACGGTTTTCACGATCAGTTTTGACAAAATTAATCAGATGCGCCATGTAAAATATTTTGACGGCAAACTGGAAAATATTATGGCGCATATGGAGAAGCAAAGAGCCTTGATTGAACCGAAATTCAAGATTGTTCTGGACACGCTTAATGCGGAGATCAGACCGCTTGGAATCGGCGAATGGACAGAGCCCAAAGGCGGTTACTTTGTTTCATTTAACGCAATGCCGGATTGTGCAAAGCGGATTGTGGAACTGTGCAAAAATGCAGGTGTTGTCCTCACTGGTGCAGGTGCGGCGTTCCCGTATGGAAAAGATCCGGAAGACAGAAACATTCGGATTGCGCCGACTTATCCGGACACCACAGAATTACAACAGGCAATGGATCTGTTTGTACTCTGCGTGAAACTGGCATCTGCAGAGAAATTATTAAAAAAATAATTTAAATTTAGTTAGAGCATCCTTGCAGTGCAGGGGTGTTCTGTTTTTCTGAAATCATTCATAATCACAACAAAACACCCCTGCCGGAGCAGAGGTGTTTTGCCATGATATAGGGATTATAGGGATTTTGAGATAATTAACGTTGGAGACACGTTAATTCATCTGAAAAGGGGGAGAAATCTAGTTCCAGCTTTCTGGAACGATTTTATTCTAACATGCCTTTGTGATAATTATATGAAAACAATTTGAAAATTTATGTATTTTTATTTTCCTGAAAAAACACAAAAACTTTCCCGAAGGAAAGTCTTTATGTATGATATAGGGATTATTGGGGATTTTTCATAATAACGTCGGGGTAAAACGTTATTAGCAGAATGAACGGAACTCAGGGGGAAAATGTCAGGAAAACCTGTGAGTTCCTATCCAGAAATTATTATAAATTTAAAATATGAAATTTAAGTGATAATTTTGTGAAAAATAAGTGAAATTTTAGTCTTTCTCAATACAGAACCAGAAGACCGAACCTTCCCCCGGTTTTGAACGTACTCCAAATGGATAATCATGCAGTTTCAGAATTGCTTTCACAATGGATAAGCCTAAACCTGTGCCAACAACTTCACGTTTGTGATTCTCGCTCCGATAGTATTTTTCAAAAATTTTGTTGATTTTCTCTTCTTCAATGCCTGCGCCTGTGTCACGGACTTCCACCCGGACGCCCGTATCCGTGTTGATTTGCCGGATGAATACCTGTTTATCTTCTCCGGTGTAATTAATTGCATTGTTGATTAAATTGCACACAACACGCTCCATCTTGCCTGGATCGCAGGAAACTTCTACAGGTTCGTCCGGAGTGAATGTAATGTGATATCCCATTTTATCAGAAACACCTCTATACCGGGAACAGATATCCGCCAGCCATGTTGTGACATCAAAATTCTGAAATTCCAGTTTCTGGCTGCCGTTCTCCAGTTTGGACAGATCCAGAATATCATTAACAAGCATGGTTAATCTGTCCGTTTCTTCAATAATGACTTGCAGGTGCGCATTGCGCTTGACAGGATTATCCCCGGAAAGATCCCGGATCATTTCGGCATAGGCTTTCAGCATTGTCAGAGGTGTGCGCAGATCATGCGAAACATTGGCAATCAGATCCCTTTGCATGGTATCTATCTTGGAAATTTCCTGTTCCGCATACGTCAGCGTCTGTGCTAATTCATCAATTTCTTTGTAGCCGCCGCCCTCGAATTCTGTCTTGTAATTGCCGTGCGCCATCTGTTTCGCAGCATCCGTCAGCCGGATGATCGGGACGGCTAACCTGTTTGAGACCACAAGTGCAATGATAATACCAATCAGGAACAGAACGACGGCAATCAGGATTAATAGGCGCTTCAGCAGGTCAACCGTTGTACCAACAGGCTGTAAGGCTGTATTAAATAGAATATAGCCCTCCGGATCATCCTGGGATCCGATGACGCTCCCGAGCAGAAGCGTTTCCATGTTAATATGTTCATCGAAGATATTCTTGCAGATCATGCCAGTGCTGCTTTCCCGGATTTCACGTGTCAAAAGATACAGCCTGTTATAATTATGCCACCCATGAATCAGGCATCTTGTGTCCATGACATCGCTTTCATAGCTGATATAGCTCCGGTTGTCTACAACCGTGATACAGATCTGGTTATTAATTGCTATTTCGCTTAATTTTTCTTTGAATTCTTTGGTGAATTCTTCTGTGTCATGAGTTTCAAGCAATTCCGTTGCAAGATCCTGCGTTTCTGAAATTTTGAAATAATAATAGAATTTTTCCAGGAACAGAACTTCAATCAAGAGCAATCCGAATGTAATCACAACAAAAATCAGGAATGATATTGCCAGAAGCGTATGGACGGACGGACGATCTTTTTCCTGCTTGACACGGCGCTTAATTCTTCGCAGTCTCTGAATATTATTCCGCATCCGCATCGAATTTGTAGCCCATTCCCCGGAGTGTGACAATAAATTTCCGGTATTCGCCCAGACTGTTGCGGAGCATTTTAATATGTGTGTCAACTGTCCGGTCATCACCGAAGAAATCATAGCCCCAGACAGCTTCAAGGAGCTTGTCCCTGGTCAGCGCAAGTCCTCTGTTGCGAGCCAGATAAAATAACAGATCATATTCTTTGGGCGTCATGGATGCTTTGACGCCATTGACATAGACTTCTCGTCCAGACAGATCAATTTTCAAGCCTTCAAAAATCATACATTCATGTTCTTCCTGCCGGATGATATTCCCGGAGAACTGGCTTCTTGCCAGGACAGCCCGGACACGAGCCATTAATTCTTTGGGCGAGAACGGTTTGACAACGTAATCATCCGCACCGATTTCAAAGCCGAATAATTTATCATATTCTTCGCCTCTTGCCGAGAGCATAATAATCGGGATATTCTTGTGTTTCTTGATCTCCTTGCTTGCGGAGTAGCCGTCGAGTTTTGGCATCATCACATCCATGATAATTAAATCATAGTCCTGCTGACGGCATTTTGCCACAGCCTCCATGCCGTTTTCTGCTTCGTCCACTTCGTATTCCTCAAATTCTGCATATTCTCTGACGACAGCTCTGATATTGACTTCGTCATCGACGATTAATAATTTACGCATTGTGTGAAACACTCCTTTCTGATTTATGATTTTATTATAGCATAGTTTGCAAATTTAGGCAAGAGGTTTCTTGACAAAAATATTTTTGTGTGATATAATTTAAAAAATTAAAAATTTAAGCGAGGATTTTACAATGCAGGAACTTCAAAAATTATTAAATGCAAAGCCATATATGAAACATGTGGAAATCAGAAAATACTTTGATGCGATGAATAACGTCTGGAAAATAAACTTATTACTGACAATCACAGAAGATGAAATCTGGTTTGATTTTCCAGAAGAAAATGATATCACAATTCGCTTTGAGAATATTAGTGATTTAGAAATCTGCAATATGTCCTGGATCGCTCAGCATAGATTTATGATCTATGATTATGCAAAAAATCATTATGAAGATCAAAAT
>CAMWWG010000107.1 GCA_947177935.1 uncultured Ruminococcus sp.
TTAATTTTTTAAGTGAAATATCCGGATTTTCAATAATCCGGATATTTTTTCGCTACTGATTATTTTTATTGTCTTGTTTCTTATCTTTGTAATATAACAAACAATGACAATATCCCTCAAAATTCGGGTCAGCAATCTGCTCCCGGAATTCCTTGCACATACACTTGTTTTCCGGCGTTCGTTCCAGACGGCACGGACAATAACCGCCAGTGCGTTTCAATCCCTCCCGGATTTGTCTGACGATCTCAGAATCTTCATTCAGTCTTACGCTCATCAGAAATTCACTCCCTGCTGCCGGAACATTTCCAGAACCTGAGACGCATTCCGCAGACCAACAATAGTGTCAATCGCCTGACCGCTGCGGAACATCATCATTGTCGGAATACTGGAAATGCCGAATGCCGCCGCTAATTCCCGGTTCTCATCGACATTGACTTTGCCGATTCTCAATCTCGGATGGTCTTCATCAAGCGCATGAAGCACCTGTCCCTGTTTCATACAAGGTGGACACCATGTCGCCCAGAAATCCACCAGAATCGGTGCATCTTTCTGGACTTCCTGCGAAAAATTTTCCTGATTCAATTCTATGATCATAGAGAAAAACCTCTTTTCTATTTCACTCATTTAAATTTTATTTCTATTCTTTACAGAAAATAGAATTTTATGCTTAATTTTCAAGATTTTCCGGATTATCCAGATTTGTCCCGTCATCCAGTTCTGCATCCGCAGAAGAATTTTTCTTGCCTGTGCCGGAAATAATGAACCGCACTTCGACATTTTTCCAGGTTTCAAAGTCTTCCAGATTTACGATCTGTGCAGAATAGTCTTTCCGGATGTCAAGCGGGTCACCATCCTCGTCATATAATGCGCCGTCCGGCGTCCGGGATTCCACAGGTGGTTTTGTTACCCAGGAATCGTATAAATTTGCCTTTGTTTCCTCGCCGTCCTCGGAAATCGTGTAATTTTTCGCTGATAATTCCAATTCTGTTCCGTCTACGGCAACACTATCAATTGAAATCACAGCACCGGGATAAAGTTTTTCTCCGTCCGGGATGATCACAGATAAGTACCCAAGTCCTTCCGGCGTATAATCCTTTTTTGGATCGCCTGTCATATCAAAACGGAAACCGTCCGTATCCGCTGAAACACTGACTACATAATAGCCATCGCCTTTGATGTCCGCAATGCCGGCATCATAAGCAAGCATGTAGCCGTCTTTCGTCGCCTTTCCCCAATATTGCACATCCCATTTGCTGTCGGCAATCGCCAGATAAGCTTGTCCGGGTTCGGCGGAATATGCCGGTTCATAAGCGGATGGCATAAATTCTTCCGCTTCGGCAAGTTCTGACGTATCTTCATTTAAATCGACATTTTCAATGCCGGCTATGCCGGGGGATGTCTCCGGCGCTTCCTGCACAATACTTGTATCTTCTCCGGAATTTTCGCTCTGTGAGGACGAATCTCCGTCAATTGGCTGACCGGAACTGCAGGCCGTCAGAACAGTACTCAGCATCAGCACTGTTGTCAAACAGATTGCGTATTTTGTTAATTTCATCCGAAAAACCTCTTTTCTTTTGTTCTTTTTCTATCAAAATTATTAAAATTTATTAAAATAATTAAAAATTTTCTTCTAATTCACAAAGTTCCAGAAAACAGGACTCTGATTGATTCTTGAGAGACTCCAGTTCTGCACAGACTTCTTGCATTTTCTGATAATTTGTACAGACTTCCGGCAATGTCAATTTTTCTTCCTGTTCTGCAATTAAAATTTCCAGATTTTCAATTTCCTGTTCTAATTCCCGCATCCTGTTCCGACGCATCGCATCCGCACTTCTCTGGGCTTTTGTCCGGTAGGAGCTGGCAGACGCCTTCTTTTTCTTTTCTTCCAGGGCTTTTCGTTGTTCTTCCTGAAGTTTCTGCGCTTGCTGTACCTGTTTTAATTTTGATTTTTCTTCGAGATATTTCTCAAACCCATATGGATGCAGGACAGCTCCCTCCGGTGTCAATTCCAGTAACTGCGTGGCAAGACGTTTCAGAAAATACCGGTCATGCGACACAAACAGGAGCGTCCCTGTGTAAGATTCCAGAGCATCTTCTAACACTTCTTTCATGGACAAGTCCAGATGATTCGTCGGTTCATCCAGGAGCATGACATTGGCATGTTCCAGCATGAGAATCGCAAAACAGACTTTGGCACGTTCTCCGCCGCTTAACGCAGATACCGGCTTGAACACATCCTCTCCAGTAATCCGGACTTGTCCGAGAATATTCCGGATCTCGCCGTCGAGCATTGCCGGAAATCTGTCGTGCAGTTCATCAATCACAGTATTTGCCGGATTCAGATCTGCTGCTTCCTGATCAAAATAAGCCGTTCGGATGTTTTTATTAAATCTGATCAGTCCTTCATGCGGCAGAATATTTAAAATTTCTTTTAACAATGTGGATTTGCCAATTCCATTCACGCCGATAATGCCTAATTTTTCACCCCGGCGAACTGAAAAATTAATATCCTGCAATAACTTTTTGCGGTCTGCGCCTGTTCCGACGGAAATATCTGCATTCCGGACTTCCAGAACATCCAGGGGCGGTTCGATCTCGTAATCGAATTTTAATCCGGCTTTTTTCTGCTTGGTCATGGGCTTTTCAATCCGTTCCATTTTGTCAAGCTGTTTCTGCCGGCTTTTGGCACTTTTAGACGTAGATGCCCTTGCCAGATTCCGGGCAACATAATCTTCCAGTTTGGCAATTTCTTTCTGCTGCATGGCATATTCTTTTTCCTGCCGCTCCACGGCAAGTTCTTTCTGAACGGTATATGCTGAATAGTTACCCTTGTACCGGGTTAATTTTCCTCGTTCAATTTCACAGATACTTGTGCATAATTGATCCAGGAAATACCGGTCATGGGAAACAATCAACAGCGCATTCGGGGAGGATGCCAGATAGTCTTCCAGCCATTGGATCGTTTCAAAGTCTAGATGGTTTGTCGGTTCATCCAGGATTAACAGATTCGGCGATTCCAGTAACAATTTTGCAAGCGCAAGTCTTGTCTTTTCGCCGCCGCTGAAACTGGAGACGACTCTTGAAAAATCCTCCTGAGAGAATCCCATACCAAACAGAACAGTCCGGATTTTCACATCAATCTCATATCCGCCCTGACTGAGAAACCATGCTGACAATCTGTCATATTCTTCGGTCAATGCAGGATCATTTTCAGAAAGTCTGTGTTCTAATTCCCGCATTCTATCCTGCATCTGCAATAATTCAGAAAAGACGCTCCGCATTTCCTCCTGGACCGTCAGGGAAGAATCCAATGCGGCAGACTGTGCCAGATAGCCGACGGAAGTCTTTGCCGCCCGGATAATCTGTCCGTCGCTTTCCAGTTCATGATCCGGGAGAATTTCACCTAACAGGATTTTCAGCAATGTGGATTTTCCACAGCCATTTGCACCGATTAAGCCAATTCTGTCGTTATCTTCAATCTGCAGATCAATATCTGATAATAATTTTACGCCGTTATAAATTTTATGGATTTTTACTGCTTTGAGCAACATCTCCCACACCTCAAAAAATATAAATAAAAATAATTTATAAATTAATTTCCAGTCCCACAGGACAATGATCACTGCCCATGACAGACGGATAAATTTCAGCTTTGGTAATCCGGTCCGCAATCCGGTCAGAAACGAGAAAATAATCAATCCGCCAGCCGACATTCCGGGTTCTTGCCTGGTGCATATAAGACCACCAGGAATAAGCACCCTCCTGCGTGGGATGCAGATATCGGAACGAATCTGTAAAACCGGCTTTTAATAATTCCGTGAATTTTCCCCGTTCCTGATCCGTGAATCCGGAGTTTCCGATGTTGGATTTTGGATTTTTCAAGTCAATTTCCTGGTGTGCGACGTTCATGTCGCCGCAGATAATCAACGGTTTTTTCTGATCCAGTTTCAACAACAAATTCCGGAAATCATCTTCCCACTGCATTCTGTAATCCAGTCTTGTCAATGCTCTTTGAGAATTCGGAACATAGATGTTAATCAGGATAAATTTTTCATACTCTGCTATGATTGTCCTGCCCTCTGTCATGTGATTTTCAAAATTAAAAGTCAGTTTCAAGGGTTCTTGCTTCGCAAACAATGCCGTTCCGGAATAGCCTTTCTTCTCAGCACTGTTGAAATACTGATGCCAGCCGTCAAATTTTGTTGTGACCTGTTCCGGCTGCATTTTGGTTTCCTGAATGCAGAACAGATCTGCATCAAAGGCTCTGAAATGCGCTTCAAAGCCTTTGCTGAGATTTGCCCGGAATCCATTGACATTCCAAGATAGTAATTTCATTCTGAATGATAATCCTTTCGTTGTGTCAGCTTATCATGCAAACTATACAAGCTTATCTAATTTCCCCGAAATTTCTTTGAGCCGTTCTTCTATCCCAAGGCTTCCGATCATGGAAACCAGCACAAGATCCTTTGCATCAGAAAAAGAAATTTCATGGTCTTCTGCAAAATTTTTAATCAGATAAAACAGATCTTCCGCATTTGCAGAAATGATTTTCATATCAAAAC
>CAMWWG010000108.1 GCA_947177935.1 uncultured Ruminococcus sp.
GTATAATATATATATCACTGCAATTCATTCAGCATTCAGGGGGATATTTTATGAAAAAATGTATATTTAGCTGTGTAAGCTCTGCCGTGGCAGTGACATTATTGTTCTCGTCCATGTTCTATGGCTGTGATGCCCAAAAAGAATCATCGCAGTTTGAAACTGTCCATCTGACCATTGCAAGCGAAGTTGCGTCAGAAGATATTCTGGAACGGCAGATTGCAAAATTCCAGTCTCTGCATTCTTCAGAATTGTCGCTTTCCTATACGATCAGGGACGTGTCGGAAGATAATCTTCTCAAAAGTCCCAGGACTTCTTCCGATATTTTTTGCATTGCCAATGACCAGATGGACGAACTCTATCAATCCGGGACGCTTCTGGAAATCACAGAGAACACAGACCGTATTCTCAGTGACGTCGGCGGTGCAGGGACAACTGCCGCAGAAGTTGTCACACGGGACGGAAAAATCTACGGTTATCCGATTTCATCCGGAAACGGCTATTTCCTGTATTACAACAAAGCTTATTTTTCAGACACGGACGTGGATCAGCTTGACAGAATTCTGGAAATTGCGGCGCAGAATGAGAAAAAATTCACCATGGATTTCAGCTCCGGTTGGTATCTGTTCTCATTTTTCAAGGGCGCAGGGCTGAATCTGGAATACAATGAAGAAAAAGCGGCAAATATCTGTACATGGAATTCCCGTGATGCACAGCACTCCGGCGTTTCCATTGCAGAAGCTATGCTGGATATTACGGCAAATCCCGGTTTTCTGAATCTCCCGAACGATCAGTTTATAAATCAGGTCGAAAACGGCGATGTGATTGCCGGTGTCAGCGGTCAATGGAATGCGGAAGAATTGTCTGCTCTGTGGGGGGATGATTATGCCGCAACCAAACTGCCGACTTATACGCTTGCTGGAGAGCAAGTGCAGATGGCAAGTTTCACAGGCTACCGGATTCTTGGTGTGAATGCCTATACAGAGTCACCGACATGGGCAATGCGCCTGGCAGAATTTCTCTCTGAGGAAGAAACACAGCTCATGCGTTTTGAATCCACCGGGCAATGTCCGGCAAATGTCAATGCGGCTAATTCTGAAAAAGTACAGGCATCTCCGGCAGTTGCGGCAACTGCCGAGCAAGCGCCTTACAGTTATATCCAGCACGTAGCAGATCCGTTCTGGGATGCCTCCAGTAATTTCGGGACGATCATTGCAGACGGCAATCCGGATGGACTGGATTTGCAGGCTCTGCTTGACAAGACAGTCAGTCAGATTATTGTTCCGGTCAAGACAAATTAATTAATAAAGTCTTTACTGCGTTTTTCAGAACGTTGTAAAGGCTTTTCCTGATGTTTTTAAAATTATAAAATAATAGTTGACTTTTCCGGACAAAGATGTTATAATTAGAAATAAAATTAAAAATATATCATACAGAAAGGACACAGAGACGATGGATATTTCATTACAGGAACTTGCAGAAAAACTGAAGACATCTGACGAGTATAGAATTGTCTATCACATCCGTCCGGACGGCGACTGCATCGGCTCGGCGTTCGCTCTCGCACTGGGATTGCAGTCCATCGCAAATCCCGATCACAAAACAGATTGCGGATCTTCTGTATACGGCAATCGTCACGGATACACTCTGTTTCCGGAGCTACCTGTTACAATTGATTTTCCAGACTCAATTATAAAATCATTAAATGATGATGAAAGCAGTAGTTGACATTATAAAAAGTAATAGCCCATTAAATGATGATGAGTATTCTATTATAGAATGCATATTTTATGCTATAGCATCCATTATTTTTTTGATCATAATCAGCATTGTTTTCTGGATAAAAGGTCAGTTTGCTGAGTGGATTGACTCATTTACATATATTAACAGTGTCTCTGTATTGTTGTTTCTCTGGATTCTCTTCTTGATTTATAAGTTTTTACATGGCTACCTATATATCAAACGATTCCATGAAGCAGTAAAGCAAGGAAAACATTTTAAGGGGATGTTGATAGAACAACAGCTTTTTCGTTACGGTGGTTCAGGATTTCGATATCTTAAATATCAGCCTATCGTTGAACTGGATAACGGAGAATTAGTTAGAGCACCAAAATATAATGGAATCCTAGTAGCCCCAAAAAATTGTGATGTATATCTGTATAAGAAAAAATATTATTTTGTATTCCATTTTAAAGAAAAGTGGAATAAACACTAAATTCTGATTTATCTCACCAACATCATAAATTAAATCTTCTGAAACCGTTTTCACTCAATGCTAATGATGGAAGAAACCTACCGGAAGTATTTACTTGCAGAAATAAAAAAATAAGTGACAACCTCCATCGTTTATTTTGATGGACGTTGCCTTGTTCAGAAAGGAGAAAGTATCATATGCTGAAAGAAAAAATTTTAAAAATTAGTTCCGCACTTATGGGTACTGCAATGCTGCTGCAATCTGTGCCAATCCATGTAATTGCCGAAGATACTGCAGTGATTGCAACAGAAACAATACAATCGGAATACTTGCCAGGGGATGTCAATGGGAACGGCGATTTTTCTGTTCTGGATATTATCATTCTTCAAAGGTGGCTGTTGGGGAAAGGCAATCTGACTTGTTGGAAAAATGCAGATCTGACACAGGATGGTATCATCAATATTTTTGATCTTTGTTTGATGAAACAAAATCTGATCAGGAATACACAGGCTAAAACTGATGAATTTATACCATATAAAACCGGAATGGATGATGTTTTTGTTGATTATGTGGTGATCGTGACTATAAAACAACAATACCGATATCCTGAAAAACATTGGACAATGGAAGACTTCAAAGGTGTAGAAAATATAGATTATGTTCAAGATGCTACGCCGCCGTCTTCAAACAGACAAATTTTATATATTCTTCTGAAAGATTGTAGTCAGGAAAATGTATTGAAAATGATCTGCGATATAGAGGCTTTGAACAGGGAAGAAATCTACACCGTACGCCCTACAAGCTGGGAAACCTATGCTGTGATATAATAAATTATCAAAATTTTATCATCATTTCTGTCCAAGAATCCAGTTCCGATATTGCAAAGCAGATTGTTCCTGCTTATTGTCCCCGAACTGGTAATAGACATGATTCCGGATCTCGTCCGGAAGATACTGTTGATAGACATAATGATGCGGATAGTCATGGGGATATAGATAATGCTGTCCCCGGATTGCTGCACCCGTTCCGTCAAAGTGCTGATTCTGCAAATGCCGGGGGATTTCCAGTGCGCCATGCTGTTCCAGATCTAAAATCGCTGCATCCATCGCCTTTTTTGCGCTGTTGGATTTTGGAGCTGTTGCCAGTAAAATTACGGCTTCCGCAATGGGAATCCTCGCTTCTGGCATTCCTAATTGCAAAGCACTTTCCACACAGGCTTTTACGATCGGAACAGCCATAGGATATGCCAGACCAATATCTTCGGCGGCAATCACTAATAATCTTCTCGTTAAAGAAATCAAGTCCCCTGCCTGTAATAATCTCGCCGTATAATGCAATGCGGCATTCTCATCACTCCCCCGGATGGATTTCTGCAAGGCGGACAGGATGTCATAATGTGCATCGCCATCCCGGTCATATCGCATATTACTTCTTTGTGTGAGAGATTCTGCCAGCTCCAGATTGATGATAAAATCCTGCCCGGATTTTTCACAGGCTAAGGCACACAATTCACAGGCATTCATTGCCTTGCGGACATCTCCCCCGCTCCCCTGTGCGATATGAGAGATCACACCGTCCTGAATCGAGAAAGCATGTCCCTGCATGGATTCCAATTCTTGGAATGCCCTTGCAACTGCTTTTTCGATTTCACTTATTTCAACAGGCTTAAATTCAAAAACAGTACTCCGGCTGATCAGGGCATTATACACAGCAAAATAAGGATTTTCGGTTGTGGATGCAATCAATGTAATATCGCCGTTCTCAATATAAGACAACAAACTTTGCTGTTGTTTTTTATTCAGATACTGGATCTCATCCAGATATAACAAAATCCCATTCATACTGGCAAATGTTCCGATTTCCGAAATAATCGACTTAATATCGGAAATACCAGCCTGTGTGCCGTTCAGGACATGCAGTTTCTTGTTTGTCTGCTTTGCAATGATGCTTGCAACGGTCGTCTTGCCGACACCGGACACACCGTAAAAAATCATATTCGGAATGTGACCGCTCTCAATGATATTCCGGAGCGGTCTGCCTTTGGCAAGCAAATGTCTCTGTCCGACAACTTCATCCAGATTTTTCGGTCTGATCTGTTCCGCAAGAGGTGTCATAGATGTTTCTCCTTCTATTCCTAATACTTATAATCATAGTACTGATATTTCAAATATTTTGCAGCAATTTCATCTTGTTTTCGCCATAATTCTATGTAAGATTCCTGTGTTTCACTGGGATGTTTTTTTCTGGATTTTCGTCCTGATTTAGTAAAAGACTTAACATCAGATTTAGTCTCAAGCTTATTTTTTATACTATGCCACTCCTGGATTGCATTAGAA
>CAMWWG010000109.1 GCA_947177935.1 uncultured Ruminococcus sp.
GTAGGTGAAAATAATTTGTCACTAACAGAAGCATTTCAAATATATAAAACTACAATAAGCGAACCATTTCAATTTATAGACGGACGCTTGCTGAATGATATCAATTAAAAAATATTGATAATAAAGAAATATTAGCTTATGGCACATCTTGAAAGTGTTTCAATGCAGGAATGACGGCTCGTATCAAATGTGAATGTACTATCAAACTTATGAAAAATAGTATCCTATATAAAATAATAGAATAAATGAAAGGACAGTTATTTATGAAACTGTACACAGATTATGCCCTTACGGATACCGTCAGGGCATCCGAAAAATTTGTCACTCCCAAAAATATCTTCCTGAAACTTCTGATTTTTTTAGTTGTGTTCTATATCGCACAGCTTGCACAAGGATTTGTACTGATGATTTTTGCTTTCCCAAGGTTATTACAGATCTATTCTGAAATGGCAGAACAGGAATTTATCAGTCAGGAAGAACTGCAACAGGCAATGACTAACAGGATTAGGAACTTAACTCAAGATCCGTCCATGACAAGAACCATGCTTTACTGCACTGTATTTGCTACGCTTGTGATCTTTTTCTTCTGTAAAGTGATTGAGGGAAGAAAATTAAATACACTGGGACTCCGGAAAGAACATGCTGTTTTGCAGTATCTGGCAGGACTCGGCGTCGGATTTGTATTGTTCAGTCTGACAGTATTTTTTTCAAACATGCTAGGCGGACTGGAATTTCACGGTTTGCAGGAATTTTCAATCTCAGGTATTCTGATCATGTTCGGCGGATGGATCTTGCAGGGAATGAGCGAAGAAGTCATCTGCCGGGGCTATCTGATGACAACGATTCTCCGAAATCACAAGCCGGTCTGGGCGATCCTGAGCAATGCCATATTATTCGGATTCATGCACGCATTCAATAATGGTTTCTCAATTCCGGCTGTGATTAATTTAACGCTGTTCGGTGTGATGATTTCGCTCTATGTACTGCGGACGAATAATCTCTGGGGGGCTTGTGCGATCCATACAATCTGGAATTTTGTACAGGGGAATTTTTACGGTCTGCCCGTCAGCGGACTGAATACCGGAGCAACGATCTTTTCGGCATCTCTGATAGAAAAAAGAGATTTGTTCAATGGCGGTGCATTCGGATTAGAGGCAAGTCTGCCGTGTACCCTGATATTAAGCATTGCCATTGCCGTATTATTATTAGTACCCATGCCGTTTCTGGATCAAAATAAAAATCAGAATCAAGATCAGGAGCGTGATCTACAAGCATGAAAACAGCATTGATTACAGGAGCGTCCGGGGGAATCGGCTCGGCGATTGCCAGGAAACTCGCCGGAGACGGTTATTTTGTCATTCTGCATTATCACCGGAATCCAGATGCTGAACTGCTAGCACAACAGCTCCACGGGACTGCCATCCGGGCGGATCTGGAAAATGTTTCTGAAATAGAAGCCATGATTGCCAATGCGCTCCGGCAAGCCGGACATGTGGATGTATTAATCAACAATGCCGGGATCTCTCTATCAGGCTTATTGATGGACATTTCTCCGGATGTCCGGAAAAAAATATTTTCCGTGAATATTCTGTCAGCAATGGAATGTGCCCGACTTGTCCTGCCGGATATGATTCACCGGAAATCCGGCAATATCATCAATATCAGCTCCATGTGGGGACAGGTGGGAGCATCCTGCGAAGTGGATTACTCTGCGACAAAAGCGGCTATGATCGGCTTCACAAAAGCATTGGCGCAGGAAGTCGCTCCCAGTCAGATCCGTGTGAACTGCGTTGCACCGGGTGTCATCCGGACAGGGATGCTGAACTGTTACAATGCAGAGACTTTGCAGAATCTTGCAGAAGAAACACCACTGGGACGACTTGGCACACCGGAGGACGTCGCCAATGTTGTGGGATTTTTATGCAGTCCGGCATCCGACTTCATCACGGGGCAGATCCTGGGCGTAAACGGTGGATTTGTCATCTAACTATCAAGCTATCACAAAAAAACAGCAAGTCCCGGAAGACTGCTGTTTTTTTATTTTTTAATTTTTCATCACCAACAGCTCCGGTCTGCCCGTCAGATCTGTTCGTCTTCGTCAATATATTCCCGGACAATTAACGGAATATCCATGTTGTGCGCCAGATTTCTTGCCTGTTCCACGTCGGAGGGATTAATCACATCCACCACGCTGAACCAGACAAAAATGTTTTCTTCTTTACAGCGCTGTGCAAAACGCAGCATGGTGCTGAACGCATCCTGGGGAAAGTCCCTGGGTCTGGTAAACATGTTGTAGACTTCGGCATTCGGGGCATTGAGACTCACGGAAATTTCATTTACAAGCCCGGAAAGTTTCGCAGCGGCATCCGTTCCCTGCTGAATTGTTTCTTGCTGGTTGTACAGATCTGCCAGTCCGTTGGAATCAATCCGCAGGGATGTATCCGGACAAAGCTGACGGAGATATTGCAGAAGTTCACAAACAAAGTCCAGGCGCATAAGCGGTTCGCCGTAACCACAGAACACAATCTGCTTGTATTTTGACAAATCACGCCTGCTCAGATTTTCTTTTACTTCGTCCAGTGTCGGTTCATGATCGAGCCAAAGTGTATCGGAACCATAAGCGCCTTCATGATGTCTGCGGATACAGAACAGACATTCACAGGGACACCGGTTAGTAATATTAAGATAGAGCTTGTCTCCGACTTCATAACTGACATTCATCGCCTTGGCAATTGGTTTCTGACAATCCGGATTTACTGTCTGATAGATTTTATTCATAAAAATTTCTCCTTTCAATTTTTAATTTATTTCATTTTATTCATTTATTTTAGCACAATTTCATCTGGTTGTCAAGCAGAGCTTTCTCCTATTCTGCGAGGATTTACGCGTGGGGATTCATGCAGTTTAGAAATGTCATTTTGTACAAAAAAAAATATATATATTTAAAATTTTATGTTATAATTAAAATATTAGTGATTAGTTTAAAATTTCTTTTAAAAAGGCGCTGAAAAATGCAGTCGTGGACTTGCTTGACGGCGGAGAATTTTAAAAATCAACAGGGCGGACAAGAAGTCCGCCCGTTTTTATTTACTACGCTAATTATCTAATTATTAATTATAATGTGGAAGAAATAAACGCATCATAGATACAACGGATTGCCTGGTGCAGATCGTGTTCATTCACGCCGACAATGACGTTTAATTCACTGGATCCCTGGTCAATCATCTTCACATTGATCCGGGCATGTGCCAGAGATGCGAAAATCCTTGCGGCTGTCCCTCTCGTTCTTCTCATGCCACGTCCCACAACGGCAAGCAGTGCAATATCCGGCTCAATCTCAATCGCATCCGGATTCACTGCTTCCCGGAGCTGTGCAAGAAGTTCTTCCTCTCTGCCCTTGATAGCGTCTGCACTGGCGATAATGCTCAGGGTGTCAATCCCGGACGGCATATGCTCCACGGGGATATTCCTGTCAGCGAAGATATTCAGGACATCACGGACAAATCCGACTTCGCTGTTCATCATGGCTTTTTCCATGTTAATCGCACAGAAGCCTTTTTTGCCGGCAATTCCGGTAATTGTCCGAGTGACGGTCTCCTCCGTGTCGCTGTCCGGAATGATAAGCGTCCCGGCGTCCTTAGGTTTATTGGTGTTGCGGATGTTAATCGGGATGCCGGCTGTCCGGACGGGGAAAATGGCATCTTCATGCAGCACAGAAAAGCCCATATAAGACAATTCCCGGAGTTCCTTGTAAGTGATGACAGGAATCACAACGGGATTCTCCACGACACGGGGATCAGCCACCAGGACACCGGAGACATCCGTCCAGTTCTCATAGACAGCGGCCCGCATTGCCCTTGCCACGAGCGAACCAGTCACATCCGAACCGCCACGGGAGAACGTCCGGACAACACCGCTGACGGATTTTCCATAAAAACCGGGGATAACGGCATTTTCAGAATGTTCCAGACGTTCCCGGAGTTTGGTTCTTGTGGCATGACGATCCATCACGCCATCGTCGCCGAAGACAATCACATCAGCGGCATCGACAAATTCATAATTCAGGAATTTTGCAATGATGATCCCGTTCAGGAATTCGCCACGGCTTGCGGCGTATTCTCTGCCGGAAGATGCCAGATTTTTCCGGATGGTTTCAAATTCTGCTTCCAGGGACAAATCAATGCCCAGATCCTGAATAATTTCCTGATAACGATTTTTGATATTCTGGAAATCGGCATCAAAATTCTCACCAAGACTTGCCTTTTCATAGCAGGCATAGAGCATATCCGTAATTTTAATATCCTCGGCAAAACGTTTTCCGGGTGCGGAGGGAACCACAAAACGACGCTCGGGATCACTCTGAATAATTTCAGCGGCTTTGCGGATCTGACCGGCATCAGCAAGACTGCTGCCGCCGAATTTAACAACTTTAGAACCAGTTTTCATAATACCTACAAACCTTTCTTGTTTTAAAAATTTTAATTTAAAAAAATTAAGTTAAATAAATAGTAATTA
>CAMWWG010000110.1 GCA_947177935.1 uncultured Ruminococcus sp.
ATTTATTTCTATTATACTGCTTTTCAAAAAAAAAGTCAATCAATTCAGAAATATTTTCACAAAAAATTCTCAAAATTATGCAGATTAGGCAAAATCAAAAGAAAATCCCATGCAGACGCATGAGATTTTCAGAATCAAATTTAATTTTAATAATCACCAGAAGTATCTTCTTCCAGTTTGATTTCTATTTCAAAATAAGAAATTTTGTGATTTTCAAATCTTGCACATTCCGCCGTGACCGTGTCGCCGCCCTTACAGCCATCCAGGACTTGCAGAACAGAATCATAATCCGTGATGGTCTCGCCATTCATGCTTATAATAAAATCATTCGGCTGTAATGCTGTTCTGGAAATATCACAATCTTCACTGATTTCCGTAATCCAGAGCGTGTGCTCCAGTTCTTCCGGCAGATCTGTCCCGAATTGATTCTCAAATTCCTCCTGGATATACATCTGTTCTGGATCTGCCTCCATGAACACGATTCCGATCCGAAATCGTCCGGAAACATAGCCGTTTTCAATTAAATCCTGAATGACAGGCAATGCCTGATTTATCGTAATCGCAAAGCCTAAACCCTCATAACTTGCTTCAAATGCCACGGATGCGTATTTTGATGATGTAATCCCAATGACCTGCCCATACATATTCACGAGCGCACCGCCGGAATTCCCTGGACTGATTGCCGCATCCGTCTGGATACAGTCCATCATGAAACCATTGTTTTCTGCTCTGACCTGCCGGTTGAGCGCTGAGACGATTCCTTTTGTGACCGTGTTGACAAGTCCTGCCGGGTTGCCGATTGCAACGACACTTTCACCAACATAGACTTCGTCAGAATCTCCCAGAACCGCCGGAACAAGATCCGGCGCATTGATTTTCAGGACGGCAAGATCTGTCTTGCTGTCGCTCCCGATCAAAACAGCATTATATTCTTTTTCATCATCCAATCTGACAATAAAACCTATCCCTTGGACAACGTGCGCATTCGTGATGATATAGCCGTCTTCTGAAATAATAATCCCTGAGCCTGTACCACTGAGAGAACCCGGACGAGTCAATTCATCTTGATAGACATAGACTTCCACAATGGACGGCTTGACAAGTTCTGCCACGCCACGGACGGTATATTCTCCATCCGCTGTGACGTTCTCGTCTTCTGGATTCAGATCCGGCTTTTCCTGCATTTCTAATATAACTGTGTTTTGGATCGGGTCAGCATTCAGTGCGCCGTGCAGTAAATCCGAAACAATACAGTAAATGCACAGCAGAAAAATCATGCCTGCCATGACACAAGCCATGATTAGGATTTTCCGGTTCATGACAATCGGTTCAGCCGGCGGTGTGGGAGGACATTCCGGCGGCGGAGACGGCGGTGTGTACACCGGTGCATAGCGGTCTCCGTAGAATGCGCCTGATTGCTGATAAGAATGACTTTGCTGATATTGCTGATGCTGATAATATGGCGGTGGATAATTCGCCGGATAGTTTCCTGAATAATTGTCAGATTTTCCGTACGACGGATTGTAAAATCCGTAGTATGGATAATTTCTTGGATAATTGCCGGGATAGTTTCCCGGATGATTTCCGGGATAATTCCCCGGATGATTTCCGGGATAGTTTCCTGGATGATTTTCGGGATAATTCCCGGGATAGTTTCCTGGATGATTCCCGGGATAGTTTCCAGGATAATTCTGAGGATTTTGAGAATTCTGGAAATTCATAGAATTTACGGAATGCAAAGACTCCGGGGATTTTTCCGGCGGATTCTTTGAAAAATCTGAGGAATTTTCCGGCAATCCGGACAAGTTCTCTTTTTCCGGATTCTTTTTTTCCAGGTCATTTGTTTCTGGATCGTTTGTCAAAACACATTCTCCTTTCCGGGTAGTTTCTCCGGATCGTTTTCCGGATGTTTTTCTGATTCATGCTATTATTCCGGATTTTCTTTCCCGGATCATTGCAGCCGCCGCCAGGGAAAGGGCAGTATTTCCGTGTACCGTCATCAGATTCAATTCCAGATCTGACAATTTTTTGAAACGTTTGATCCAGTACCGGATATTTTCTTCAGAATTATCCGTGGATCTTGTATTTCTGACCTTGTTCGTGTGATCCTGTTTCTGTAATTCGTTCATAAAAAAATCTCCTTTTGTTTCCAAAACACTCTGTGATATTAAAATAAATAATAATTAAAATTTTCTAAAATTCAGGAAACGTCCCCCACCGGGATCTGTAATTCAAAGACTGTGTATTCACCTTTGATGCTCCGGACGACAATGTGTCCCTGATGCAAATGCACAATTTTCCGGGAGATAGACAACCCCAGTCCAAGCCCGGTCTTATCCTTGCTCCGAGATTCGTCTGTCTTGTAAAATCTGTCAAAGACTTTCGGAAGTTCATCGTCTGCCAAGCCTTCACCAGTGTTTTTAATGGAAATGTGTGCTGTTTTTTCTTCCATTGTAAGAGAAAATGTGATACTGCCGTTTTCATTGACGAATTTAACGGCGTTCTCAATCAGATTATATAATACCTGAAATAATAAATCTTCATCAGCTTTTATCAACAGCGGCATATCTTCCAATCCCTCAACTTCTACATGTTTATCGCTGATGCGTTTCTCAAACATCAGGACAGTTTTAATGACTAATTTGGACACATCCACTGTGCTTAAATGGATCTGCATGGCGCCGGTCTCAAATTTTGTGAGGTTCAGCATAGAATTGACCAATGTTTTTAGTCTGTGAATTTCGTCAGAAATAATTCGGAGATACTTCTTTTGCTGAGGTTCCGGGATTGTCCCGTCAAGGATACCGTCGGCAAAGCCTCCGATGGTGGTCATGGGCGTCCGGAGTTCATGGGACACATTCGCAATGAAACTCCGTCGTGTGTTCTCGTTCTGTTCAATAAATTCCGCCATGCGGTTCATGGTGCAGGCAAGCGAATATAAATTGGCATGTTCGGGGAGTTTCACACGGGCGGAAAATTCTCCCTCGGCGTATTTTTCTGTGACGGCGGCAATTTCGTTGAGCTGATTGTCAAGCTGTTTCGTCCCAAGCCGGAATAATAATAAAAACACAATCAGAGAAATCAGCAGACACAGCGCCAGACTGCCGACAAGCATTGTGCTGTATTCCTGCACCATGCCGGCATCACTGACGGATGCAAGATAATACTGATGGACGTTTTTTTCATCGTCTTCCAGATAAAATCTTAATGCACAGCAGAACTGTGCAGATTCTGCATCCGAAGTATAATAGCCGATCTGAATGAAATCATCCGTCCGCAGATAAGACCGGATCGCAGGCGTTAAAATATTTTCCCGGTTGCTGTCGCCGGAATAGAGAACATCGCCGTCCTCGTCGCAGAGCCACATCCGGTATTGATATTCCAGTTCTGATGTACGGATTAGGCGCACAACATCAAGACCGACAATGTCCTCCGGCTTGTGATAGATTTCAGAAATATTTGCAATCACAGCGTCGCAGTTCTGCCAGATTGTCCGGCTGATGGTATCCCGGTAATTACTGACGGCACTGCATATCATAATCACACCCGTCAGGAGAATTCCCGTAAACATAAGGACACCAGACAGACGCAGATAGCTCTGTGAGACAGAACTTCTTGCAGTTTTTTTCTGTTTCTGAAATAATTTCAAGTCTAATTTTTTCATAATTAATTAACAGGATTCTTCGTCTGCTTCAAATTTGTAGCCGACACCCCAGACGGTTTTCAGAGACCAGTGGGGAGAAACATCCGCAAGTTTCTCACGCAGGCGCTTGATATGCACGTCAATTGTCCGGGAATCGCCGTAATACTCGAATCCCCAGACTTCATCCAGGAGCTGATCCCTGGTATAGACATGATTCGGATTTGACGCCAGATAAAATAATAATTCCAGTTCTTTCGGCGGTGTTTCCAGGACTCTGTCATTCACACGCAATTCATAGCGTGTCATGTTCACGATCAGATTATCATAGCGGACTTCTTTCGTTTCCGGTTCTGCATTGCCACTGCCCACACGCCTTGCAATTGCCTTGATCCGGGCAATGACTTCCTTTGCATCAAACGGCTTCGCAATATAATCATCCGCACCGAGCTCCAGTCCGAGAACTTTGTCGAACGTCTCGTTTTTGGCAGAAATCATGATAATCGGCACGTTGGAATCTTTCCGGATTTCCCGGCACACTTGCCGTCCGTCCATGGAGGGGAGCATAATATCCAGCAGGACAATATCCGGATTCAGCGCCCGGAACTTGTTGACAGCCTCTTTGCCATCATTGGAAATAATCACGCTGTAACCCTCTTTTTCAAGATACATGCGCAGAAGATCGCAGATATTCTGGTCGTCATCGACAACTAACACTTTTTCTAAAGCCATAATGAAAAGCTCCTTTCAGGGTTAAAAAATAAAATTTAAAAAAATTTAAAAATGAAAAAATTTTAAACTTTTTCAAAACTAAAAAATATGGAATATAAAATATAGATA
>CAMWWG010000111.1 GCA_947177935.1 uncultured Ruminococcus sp.
AATCCATGGTGTATGAGGGCTATGGTCCCAACGGCGTAGCTGTCATTGTGGAGTGCCTGACGGACAACAAGAACCGGACAGCAGGCGACATCCGCCATTATTTCGACAAATTCGGCGGAAATCTCGGCACAATCGGCTGTGTATCTTTCATGTTCTCCACAAAAGGCATTGTTGTCGTAGAAAATACGGACATTGATGAAGATACGGCAATGGAGGATTGTTTCGCCTGCGGCGGTGATGATCTGACTGTCGAAGAAGACACGATCATCATGGAGTGTGATCCGAATTCTGTTCATGCCATGCGTGAGGCACTGACGGAAAAGGGGTATCATGTACTTTCTGCAGAGGCAGAAAAAATTCCATCAACTTACACACAGCTGACCGAAGAGGATTCTATCAAGAAAATGCAGCTTCTGTTGGATCATCTCGAAGAAAATGACGATGTCCAGAATGTGTATCATAACTGGGAAATTCCCGAAGAAGAATAATTGACAAGATCGGGAAATCTGAAGATTTCAAGATCCTGTCAGGATCTCATCAAGAAAGGTAATTATCATGGAAAATACAGGTATGTTCAGGAGAGTTGACTCCCTTGGCAGATTTGTACTGCCGAAAGAACTTAGAAAAACACTGAATATTAATCAGGATGACTGCTTGCAGATTTTTCTGGAGGGTGATTCTGTTATACTGCGCAAAAGTGAGCAGAAATGCGTGATCTGCAACAAGACAGAGAATGAGAACGAATCATTCCTAACACTTGACAACAAAAAAATCTGCAAGGAATGCTTACAGAAAATCAAGAGCTTATAATATAACTGTCCTATAAAAATAAAAACCGGTATTTCCTGAAATTCAAAATTTAGAATGCAGGATATGCCGGTTTTCAATTTATTTTAATTTTACTTGATATACACCCGTTTCATCACCTGCGGATGTAAGGGTCTATCATTCGCATTAGTCGGCACTGCGGCAATCTCATCCACAACATCCATCCCGGAAACAACCTTGCCGAATGCGGCATAATTCCCATCCAAGAACGGAGAATCCTGGTGCATGATAAAGAACTGTGAACCGGCGGAATCCGGTTGACTTGCTCTTGCCATGGACAGGACACCTCTGGTATGACTCAGCGGATTGGCAACGCCATTCGCAAGGAATTCGCCTTTGATGTGCCATCCGGGACCGCCCATGCCTGTGCCGTTCGGACATCCGCCCTGAATCATAAAGCCGGAAATTACTCTATGAAAAATCAGTCCGTCATAAAAGCCGGATTTCACCAGTTTTTCAAAATTTTCGCAGGAAATTGGCGCAATATCCGGATATAACTCCAATTCAATTTCTTTGCCGTTTTCCATTTCAATCACGATCATAAAAAATACCTCCCATTTTGATTTTATATCTTAAAAAAATAAATTTTTTAAAAATTTATTTTGCACCTTTTCTCTGAATCACTGCACCGGCTGTTTTCCACAGCAGAGAAATGTCCAGTTTAAAACTTCTGGTTTCTATGTAATGAATGTCACTTTCTACCCACTTGTCAAATTCCATGTCACTTCTGCCCTCTGTCTGACAGATACAGGAAAGTCCTCCCTTGACAAGCAGTCTGTTCATCTGTTCCGGCGTGTATAACACCACTTCCCTAGGGAGCGGCGGTCTTGGACCAATCAGGGACATGTCGCCTTTGAGGACGTTCCAGAACTGAGGCAGCTCATCAATCGAAGTCTTCCGGATGAATTTCCCGATTTTGGTAATCCGGGGATCGTCATCGCTCTTGAAGGCAATGCCATCACTCTGGTTTTCCTTCTGGACTTCCGCAAATTTCTTTTCTGCGTCCATGCACATAGAACGGAGCTTATACATCCGAAACGGCTTACCGTCTTCTGTAAGACGGATCTGGGAAAAGATGGGATTTCCCTTGTCTTCCAGACAAATCAGCAGCATAATAATCCCCATCGGAACCGGCAATAAAAGCAACACAATCAGAGAAACCACAATATCAAACAATCTCTTGCAAATCAAATAAATTCTGCCGCCTGCCGGTTTCACGGAACTATATCGCAATGTTTCATGAACACCCATGGACAATAACTGCAATGCGTTTTCATCAAATTCAAGAATCGGATATTCCGTGACAACCTGCGTGAATGAATCAGACTGACCGGATTCTTTGAGGGACTGGAGTGCGACTTCTGTAATATCTTCCTCGGAAAGACGCAGATCTGTAGAATCAGCATTCGGCATAAAACTCCCTCACTTCTTTTGTATTTTCTTACAATATAAATTTTAAAAAAATCCTAACAATAAACAGTATACCACGAAAAACAGAAATTGTCAAGTGGTTTCCGAAATTTTCAGAAAAATCCGACATAATCCTAATATTAGAATACCAGATTATGATTCAGTATCAGAAATGCACAGAATGAATCCATCTGTATTATTTCCCGAAATGCTGTATTGTTTTCCGTCCTCCGGCACTGGAATCACGGTCGTGCCTGTTCCGGATGCTGGTATGTAAGAAATTTTCAGATTCATGGAATCAGAAATATATTGATAGCTGTTTTCTGTCTGATACGAACGCAACAGAGAAAGATACGTATGCAGATCCAATTTGTTATTATAATACATGACAGCGGCATGTTCTTTTCCGATATAACGCAGATGATACGGCGCAGATGCCACGCCGGTCTGATTCCGGTTCGATTCCGTATAACTGAAAATAAAACCAAAACGCCAGGCATTTTCTACAAGCCATCCGTTGTTCTGTTCCGTGATTGGAGAAATACTGCCGTCATCATTGAGAAATGCCAGATCCAGGCAGAACCCGGACGCACGATCCGGCAAAATTTCCGGATACAAACTCCCTGGAACGTCATAAACTTCCGTTGTGCTGTAAACCAGGAAATCCGATCTGCCACTGAATAAATAATAATCTTCAGCCAGTTCGTTCATCGCATCCACAACGGAATCCTGCACTTGCAGTGTCATGTTTTTGAGACGATAATAACTGTTCTTGTTTTCAAATGCGGTGAGCATGTTAAACTCTCCAATAAAAGGATGTCCTGAATCAATCTGGAGAAGCAGTCCCGTGTGTATGTCTTCCGCTGTTTTCCGGATTGTGTTCTGATTTCCGAACAGGTTTACACCTGCGATTTGAATTCCCTTGTAATTTCCATTGCCAGAACCGGAAATATCGGAAGAATTCGTTTCAGGAATTCCGGAATTTTCTAAATCATCCGGAGCTGTCCCGGAATCTCCGGAATTTTCAAAATCTTTCCGGAAATCCAGAATATATATCTCTCCGGGTTTCGGATCATTTTTTCCGGTAAAACGAACAAAAAGACGGCACACAGCATCAATTCCCCAGATTCCCACAAGAAACAACAGGCAGACGAAAAATGTCGCCAGGGTAATATCACGTTGTGTGTTGTCCCGCCTTTTTGTAATCAATTTCAATCCCTCTCTTTATCCGCAGATATTATGCGGCTGGTATCTCCTGCATGTCGGCACTCGCTCCAGTCATTACAAAATCATCAGATTCACCAGGATCACCGGAAATTTCTGAATTTTCCTCATTTTCTTCTGTTTCTCCCATCGGATAAGTTCCCGTGATTGTGCCGTATAATTTAAACGCATCAAAAACAGGTTCATACTTGCCGATTCCCTTGGACGTAACGGCAATGTAGCAGTGTCCGTCCGGCGTCTGTGCATAGCTTGCAAGACATTGTCCGGCTTCGTCCGTGTAACCGGTCTTTCCTCCGAGGATGGTAATGCCCTGCACTTCTGTCCCGGTCATCTTGTTGAACATGCTGTCATAGAGCACAATGCCGTCTGGATGTTGTTCTGTGGAACTTGTCGTATAAGTATACGTTGAAATGACTTTCTTACAGATTTCGTTCTGGAGACAATATTCCAGAATGGTGGCAATATCCGCAGGCGTGCTGTAGTGATTTTCATCATGCAGACCGCTTGCATTCATGAAGTGAGTATTATGCAGCCCCAACTCCCGGACTTTCTCATTCATCAGCCGGACAAATGCTTCTTCTGAACCGGCAGTATAGACAGCAAGTCCCGTAGTAGCATCTGCACCGGAAGGGAGTGCCGCACCGTAGAGCATATCCATAACGGAACATTCTTCTTCGGCGGAAAAACCTGCCATGGAGGCAGACTGTGCATAAAGATCGCTGAGAATTTCCTGCGTCATGGTGAATGTATCCTCAAAATTTTCCGTATGTTCAATGGCAACAATCAGCGTCATGAGCTTGGTCATGGATGCCGGGTAGATCCTGGATTCTCCGTCTTTCTGTGCCAGGACTTTATGCTGATCAGAATCGACAAGAATCGCATACTGAGAACCGATATTATCATCCAGTTTGACGGTATCAGCATCATAGGACGGATAAACAGCCATTGGCGGCGGCTCTGTGGGGGGCTCTGTCGTTGGTTCTTCTGTCGTAGGG
>CAMWWG010000112.1 GCA_947177935.1 uncultured Ruminococcus sp.
GAAAAATATGCTATGATATAAGATATAAAATATATTTTTTTTTAATTTCTGGAGGTTTTTAAGATGATAAATCCTAATTATACGCTGATCGGTTATCCATTAGGGCATTCCATGTCCCCCTGGATTCATGAGAGATTATTTTCTCTGTTCGGAAAGAAAGGGACTTACACACTGACGGAGATTGCACCGGAGGAACTTGCCGGCAAACTCCCGGAGCTGAAAAAATTAAGAGGGTTTAATATCACAATTCCCTATAAGACGGATATTCTGCCGTATTTGGATTACTTGGATGAGACGGCGCAGAGATATGCGTCTGTCAATTGTGTCGCCGTGACAGAAGATCAGAAACTGCATGGTTATAATACGGATTGCACGGGATTTCTCCGGAGCGTCCAGGATATGCCGTTACATGGCAAAGTATTATTAATTGGTTGTGGCGGTGTCGGTCGGATGATGGCAACAGAGGCAGTTCTTCACGGTGCAGATCTGACAATTTCTGAACCGGATCAGACACGTGCGGAATCTCTTGCACAGGAATTGCAACAAAAATATCCGGATGCAAAAATTCGTCTGAAAAATGCGAAAATCCTGGAACAGGAGCAGGAAACTTTTGATCTGCTCATGAATGCTTGTCCCGTGGGGATGTATCCAAAAGTAGATGCCTGCCCGGTCGGAGATGCATTAATCCAGAACAGTGCGAACGTGTTCGATGTCATTTATAATCCGACGGAAACGCAGTTAATCCGAAAAGCCCGTTCTATGGGGAAGAACGCTGTTGGCGGTTCTGCAATGCTTGTTTGGCAGGCAGTCCGTGCGCATGAAATCTGGAATCAGGAAACTTACAATCCAGAAGACATTCAGAAATTAATTCAGGATATGGAACAGGAAGTGAACCGGCTGTTCCCGGAAAAATAATAAATGATAACTATAAATTTTTAAATTAAATTAATGAGATTAAGGAGACTCAAAGCATGACGATTTTTCTTTGCGGATTCATGGGATGCGGCAAAAGCACCATTGGTTTCAGACTCGCCAGAAAACTAAATCTGAATTTTGTCGATATGGACAGTTATATTGAACAGCAGACAGGCATGAAAATTCCGGAAATTTTTGAAAAACAGGGAGAATCTCATTTCCGGGATCTGGAAACACAGGCGGTTCGGGAGCTGTCCGGACGGGATGGCGTGATTGCTTGCGGCGGCGGGGCGATGCTCCGGGAAATCAATGCAGAAATTGCCAGAAAATCCGGCTTTGTGGTGCTGTTGGATGTGCCGTTCCGGACTTGCTATTTCCGGATTGCGGATTCTGACAGACCAATTGTGAAACGAAGTACCCGGCAACAGTTGAATCAGCTCTATGACGAACGCTACAATATCTATGAAACGCATTGCACCCACAAAGTGGATGCCTCCCGGAGCGTCAACGCCGCTGTCTGGAACATTATCACTGCACTGGAGATTCCAGTATCTAAGGAGAAGGAAAATTTATGTTAATTTATAATGCAGAAATTTATTCCATGACGGAAGACATGCACTTCTATGGTTACGTGGAAATTCAGGACGGTAAAATTACGGCTGTGGAACAGGGAAAACCGGAACAGATCCGGCTCACGGAACAGGACATTGATGCGCACGGCGGAATGCTTCTGCCCGGATTCATTGATGCACATACACATCTGGGGATTATCGAAAACGGAATTGATTTTGAGGGCGATGACTGTAATGAAATTTCCGATCCCTTTACGCCGCATCTTCGTGCAATTGATGGGATTAATCCGCAGGACAGGTGTTTCCGGGAAGCTTATGCACACGGGATTACATCTGTGATGGTTTCTCCGGGGAGTGCTAACGCTTGCGGTGGTGATATGCTCCTGATGAAAACTTACGGGCGGTGCGTGGATGAAATGGCAATCCGGACGTGCGGCATGAAATTTGCACTCGGAGAAAATCCAAAATCGACTTACAGCAACCGGGATGAAATGCCTGTTACAAGAATGGCAACAGCGGCGCTGATCCGGGAGGGTTTGCAGAAAGCGAAGTTATATGCAGAGAGATTGCAGCGTTTTGAAGAACATCCGGACGAGGAAGAACCACCGGAATATGACAGCAAATGTGAAGCGCTGCTGCCATTATTGAACGGTGACATGAAAGCGCATTTCCATTGTCATCGGGCGGACGATATCTGTACAGCGGTTCGGATCTGCAAAGAATTCGGTCTGGAATTTGTTATTATTCACGGCACAGGGGCGCATGTAACGGCGGATCTGTTCGGAGAATGGGGCTTATCCATGATTATCGGCCCTGTCATCTGTGACCGGTGCAAACCGGAAATGCAGGATCTGGAATTACATAATGCGGCGATTCTGCATCAGAACGGCGTCAGGATTGCAATCTGCACGGATCATCCGGAAGTCCCGGTACAGTATCTGCCGTTATCCGCAGCGCTTGCGGTCAAAGGCGGACTGTCCAGAGAAACGGCGCTCCGGGCGATGACATCCGAACCGGCGGACATATTAGGCGTTTCCGACCGGATCGGGAGAATTGCCGTGGGATTGGATGCAGATCTGGTATTATTCGCAGAAGATCCCCTGGACGTGATGCAGCATCCGGAATGGGTCATGATTGACGGTAAAATTTTAAAATAATTTAAATGAATGATATAAATGATATAGTGGTGATTAATTTATGAAAATTTTAAAAAATTTAAAACGCAATAAATTTTTTACCGGAATTCTTAGAATTTCTGCCGGGTTACTGTTGTGTCCGGCTCTGCCGCAGATCCCGGCACAGGCGGAAGATCTTTCCGATTTGCTGACTTATGAAATCTCTGACGATCATGTGATTATTACAGCGTGTGACAAGACAGCCAGTTCTGTGGAAATTCCCACGGAACTGGACAATCTGCCCGTGACGGAAATTGCAGAATCCGCCTTTGCAAAATGTACAGGACTGCAAAACATTTTCATTCCGGAATCTGTTACCATCATCGGACAGAACGCGTTCTCGCTTGGCATTGCAGAGATTGCAGTTTCCGAAGAAAATCCGGCGTTTTCCAGTTGCGATGGCGTTTTATTTGATAAAGAACAAAAAATTTTAATTGAGTATCCTGACTGCCATCCACGGACAAGCTACACAATCCCGGATAGCGTAACGGAAATTGCACCGTGCGCATTTGCGGATAACCGGAATCTGACAATCCTGGTGATCCCGGACAGTGTGGAGATTCTGGGAGAATCTGCCTGTAAATCCTGTGCTGCCCTGGAACAGGTTGTTTTATCCGGTTCTCTCACGGAACTGAGTGACCAGGCATTCTGTTTCTGCCGAAATCTCGCAGACATCCGGATTCCGGACGGAGTCACACAAATCGGCGAAAGCACATTTGCAAGCTGCGGCAAGCTTTCGGATCTCATTATTCCGGAGAGTGTCACGGAAATCGGCAGATCTGCATTTGAGAAATGCAGATCTATAAAACATCTGACGATTCTGAATCCGGAATGTGAGATTTCCGACGATGCAAAGACAATTCCGGCAACTGCGGTACTGCATGGGTATATGGATTCCACAACGTATACTTATGAAGTCAATCATAATCCGTTTGTGTCTCTGGGGGAATATCTGAATCTACAAGCAGTTCCGGGGGATCTGACGGGAGATGAGGAGATTTCCGTTGCGGATTTGATCCGGCTGCAAAAATATCTTCTGGGACAGGAACGTCTCTCCATCCAGTTATGGAAAAATGCTGATCTGAACCGGGATCAGGTTGTGAATATCTACGACTGGAATTTACTGAAAAAAATGATTTTAAATTATGAAATATGAAAAATCCAGAAAGTGAGTGATTCATTCATGATGAATTCTGTTAAAAACGAAATCAGAGAAATTACCGTCCAGGAAATCACGGATGCCGTTGCGGCGCTGTGCATCCGGGCAAATAAGATCCTGCCGGAACATCTGGAGAAAAAAATCCAGGACTGCGCAAAGCTGGAAAAATCTCCTGTTGCCAAAGCCGTTTTTGATGATCTTCTGGCAAATCTGGATGCTGCCAGGGAAGAGAATTTCCCGATCTGTCAGGATACCGGCATGGCGGTGGTATTTATAGAACTCGGACAGGATGTGCATATCACCGGCGGGACGCTCCGGGAAGCTGTGAATGCCGGCGTAGCAAAGGGCTATACAGAGGGCTATTTAAGATGTTCCGTCGTGGGCGATCCGTTGGAACGTGTCAACACGCAGAATAATACTCCGGCAGTCCTGCATACCGAACTTGTGCCGGGCGATCAGATCCGGATTACTGTCTGTCCGAAAGGATTCGGAAGCGAGAACATGTCGCAGTTGAAAATGATGACGCCGGCGGCGAGTCAGGAAGATATTATTAATTATGTAACGGACTGCATTGCCAGAGCCGGGAGCAATCCCTGTCCGCCGATTGTGGTCGGTGTTGGGAT
>CAMWWG010000113.1 GCA_947177935.1 uncultured Ruminococcus sp.
GTGGGATAGGCATATCAAAATTATGAGAATTATCAGTAATTTTATCTTCAGAATTTTCAGAATCTTCATATTCTTCGTATTCTGATCCTCCTGTGAACGCTCTTACCAGGAAAACAGGCAATTGTAAGAACAGCCCCACCGTACAGCTCAGGATGAATACTACCGGAACAGCAAAAAATCCCACAATCAGCAGCATTTCCAATTCCGGGAAATTTTCCTGGATTGACGGCATCAGAAAATCAATGACCACATCGCCGAGCATTAGCGTGATGAGTGCGCCACCGGATGCACCGGCAAAAAAACTATGCCGACCGGATTCCCCACGTCTGGGACTATGAAACAGACCCAGGGTGAACAATGCCGTCAGCAGTGACAGTAAACTTGCCATGCTGTCAAACTGCGGATAATAGAGAATTCCTCGGTCTGTACAGATATATGTGACACAAGCAGTCTGTCCGCCCCAGACAAGCAAAAGCAGAAACAGCCAGAGAATTCTGCTGTGTTTTGCGGCATATTCCCGGATATATGCCCCACCGGCGAAACCAGCAATCGGTGCAAGCATCTTGCACCACTCCGGAAGAAGATAGTCTCCGGATGACAGGAGCAGCATCGGTTGGAGTGTGCTGACAGCAGCGGTAACGCCTACAAAAGCAAGCCGGGCATTCCGGGATTGTAATTTCTGAAAAGCAGCGCTCAGGAAAGGAGCGGCAAGCAGGAGCGCAAAATACATGCCGAGGAATTTCGCCGTATCCGTAGCAGAGAACAGCCGGAGCGCCTGAAAGATCACGTTCGGCGTCATTTCCTGTTCAAACAAGACTTTTCTCAGCAGGAGCGTGCAGAGTGTTGCAATTATATAAATATAAGCAAGCCGGAACAGTGGTTTGAAAGAGTGCAGAGAGAATTGCTCAGAAGATTTCACATAGCCCACACAGCCGGCAAGGAGCATCGCACCGGAAAGACAGAACCAGCGCATTGCAATAAAAGGCGCACTATCGTATGTAATAGCAGATTCCATAAAACCGGTTTTCTGGATGTATTGCAAACCAAGCAGGAGCATCACGCCCAGACAACAAAGGGCATCCGCACAAAGAAATCTACCGCCAGGAGATGTCCGGGAAGTTTCAGAATCTGCATAGCACGCTGATTTTGTATCTGTCAAATATTACCATTCCTTTCTTCGGGAAAAGTCAGCGTCATGGAAAGAGAAAAATTGCTGTAGCCGGGTTGATCCGTGACATCTGCAAGAATATGAATCCAGTCCGGAATCTGAACAGGCGAGTTGATATCGGGGAGTTCGATTTCCAGTGTTGCGAATTTCTGGCTGAACTGATACAGATCCAGTTCCAGAATCTGATTCCGGTAGGGAATGGCGTACCGGATTTTAGAAATAATCTGGTGTGCCGGATCTGCTTCTTTGCATAATTGCTGATACTGTGTCTCTGAGATCTGGTCTTCCAGCTCCATCCGTTCACCGAACGCAATTTTTTTCTTTCTCGTGTAGGTGTATTCCGTATGATCCGGGAAAATGCGTTCCCGGATGCGTCTGCCGAAACCGGAATCATCGGATTTCAGATAGATTTGTGTGATACGAGTCGCCATATCCTCCGGAATCTGATGGAGAACCACAGAATCCGGGTAGGCGATCAGATATTTTCTTTCAATTTCTAAATTATTTTTTAAATGAATATGTTTCATTTTTTTAAATTTGCCTTTGTCTGGAATTTTTCACCATCGACGACATAACGTCTGTGTGTGCCGTGTCCGATTTCGCCGACAGCGTCAAACGCCATCACATGCAGCATGATTTCCCGTCCGTTGGATTCTTTAATTTCGGCTTCTGCCGTGATCGTGACACCTTGAGGACTGGGAGACGTGTGTTCAATACTGAGTGCAGTCCCGACGGTTGTCTCACCGGGATCGAGAAACGGCGCAATTGCAGCGCAGGCGGCTTCTTCCATTAATGCACACATGGACGGTGTGGCGAAGACTTTCAGCGAACCGCTGCCGACAGCAACTGCTAATTTATCCGAAGTGACCTTTGTGAAAACTTCGGCTTTCTGTCCGATTTTGATTTCTTTCAAAAAAATACCCCCTTGAATGAAAAATAATTTTTGAATTAATTTTTATAATATGCCTTGTTCCACAGCAGTCCGGATAATACTTTCCGCAAGTATTTCTATTTCGGGACTCCCGTCGTGAATTTTTGTCAGATTCTGCCGCACCTGGTCTTCCCGGATGCCGTGATCTTTCCAGGAAAGACCGCCCTTCATATAATTCAGTAACATCGGCTGAATCCGGTCGAGAGCATTGGCAAATCTGGATTCCGGCGAATTTCGGGATTCAAATTCGTCCCATAATGCCCGGAATTCGCAAGCCTGATCTTTCGGGAGCATGGAGAAAATCCGGTCAGCGGCTTTCTGTTCACGCTCGGCTTTGTCCTGATTGCCGGCAGTATCATAAAAATATGTATCTCCGGCGTCAATCTCGACGACATCATGAATCAGAACCATTTTCATGACATGGAGAACATTTATTTTTTCTTTGGAATATTCCGCAAGAATGCAAGCCATGACTGCCAGATGATAACTGTGTTCGGCGTCATTTTCTCTCCGGTCTTCATGAAGCACAAGAGATCTGCGGTAAATATTCTTTAATTTGTCTAATTCCAACAGAAAAGCGATCTGCCTTGCAAATCTCTGATTCTGGATGTTAAGATCCTGAAAATTCTGCATTATTTTTTATCACCCCAGAAGATTTAATTTTTCTTTTTCGAGTAAAATTCTTTCTACGCTCTCATCAATCCGGGATTCTGAAATTCTGCCGGAATTGACGGCATCTTCCAGTGCATCCACAGAAGCTTGCAGATCGGACGGCATGAGAATAATATCCACGCCGGCATCCATTGCCAGAATGGCAGCATCTGCCGGGGAATAACTCCCGGAAATGGTGTTCATCTGGAACGAATCCGTGATGATAATGCCGTCAAAGCCGAGTTCATTCCGGAGCAGATCCGTGCAGACGGTGTAAGACAGACAGGAGGGCATTCCGTCGCCGACGCCCGAAACGATCTGATGACTGACCATCACGAAATCCGATCCAGCATCAATCCCGGAGCGGAACGGGACGAATTCCTGTTCTCGGAGCTGCTCCAGAGATCTGTCGATGTGAACGGCGTCATCATAATGGGCGTTGCCGTTTTCCGCACCGAGCCCGGGAAAATGTTTCAAAGTTGCGGCGACGCCGGTACTTTGGAGACCCTGCACAACGCCAGAAACCATATTGGCAGTAACAGTCGGATCATCGCTGAAAATCCGGTTTCCGAGTTCATTGCCGCTGTTTAGATTTACATCGGCAACGGGTGCGAAATCGAGATTAAAACCGAATTGGGAAATATCATTTCCGAGTGTTTGTCCTATGGAGAATGCTTCGTTGAAGTCGTTCCGTGCGCCGTAAGTTGCCATGGGAGATAATTTTGTTGTGCCTAATTTTTTCGCACAGCGGGCGACGAGACCGCCTTCTTCGTCCACGGCTAAGAATAACCCAATGCCGGATTCTCTTGCGTATTGCTGAGAATTCGAGAGCATGGAGGAGACCTGAGAAGAATTCACCAGATTATCAGCAAAATAGATGATACCGCCGACAGGACGGGAATGGATAGCATTTCTGGTTTTTTCGCCGGCGGCGGTGGCCAGACTGGAATCGGTAAGTTGTTCCGGTGTCACAACGAATAATTGATAAATTTTTTCACGGACGGTCATTTGCTCCATAATTTCCCAGACAGAACCAGATTTATAAACAACTTCCGGCTCGGTGACTTCAGTGGATTCCGTAACTTCCGGAGGTTCAGTCACTTCGGGTTGCGTGACCTCCGGCACAGTGGGAGGGATTTCCGTAACAGTCTCTGTGACAGTTGTGGGATTGGATGTGACCTGTGTCGCCGTTGTTTTGGTCGTATTTTTCGTTGTAGTTTTAGAAGTATTAGAATTATTGGAATTATTTTTAGAATTGCCAGAATTATTAGAATTATTAGAGTGATTAGAATTTCCGGAATTTCCGGAAATTGTCTTAGTTACCGTCTCCGTTGTCCGAGATGATTCGCCGTTCAGTTTGGAACTTGTAGAATTTGAAGAATTCTCAGAATTTCCGGAACTTTCTGAATTTTTTATAGATTCTGTTGATTCTGAATTTCTTGTTTCTTTCTGAGAATGTTCAAACATAACCAACTTAAGAGAAGTTTCTGTGCCGGATTCTGTACTGTCGGAATCTGGAATTTGCTTTGTTTCTGGAGTCTCTGGATTCTCCGAATTTTCCGAAATTTCCGGAATAACCGGAATTTCTCCGGTTTCCGGACTTTCGGACTGTGTTCCGCACGCGGTCAAAAGCACAGCACAGGAAACAG
>CAMWWG010000114.1 GCA_947177935.1 uncultured Ruminococcus sp.
TGATTCTTCCTGGAATTTCTCCGGATGTTTCTTCTCATAGATCCATAATAAAATAAAAATTCCCAGACCACCGAAGGTAATTACCACCCCGGGGACACATCCTGCAGGACTGTATTTCAATTTGATTTCATGTGCGCCTGCGCTTAATTCAATACCACACATGGCATCCATCAAGGAAATCAATTCTGCTTTCTGTCCGTCTACCTGGGCGCTCCACCCCGATTCGTAAGGAATGGACAAATATAAAACGCCGTCCTGCGATGCCGTCACCTGTCCGGAGACATGCGTGTCGTCCATATCTGTAATCGTGAATCTGCCGTTTTCCAGTAATTCATAACCCTGCTTCAAGACTTCTTCATTGAGCTCATAAAAATAAATATACACTGTGCCGCTTTTGGCTTCGTCCTTCATGGTACAGCGAAGATTGACAAGTTCCCCTGCCTGAAAATAGCCTACAGGGGTGATATAGGGCTGTCTGCCGATGTTATATTTGTGGAGCTGTTCCGCATTGTCACGGTAAACTTCCAAATAATCCCCTTTCGGCACTTTTGCATAGGCGTATGCCATTCCGGTCTTTGTTGTCGTATAATTATATTTCAGAAATACCGTATCAGAGGCATCCTCCTGCTTGGTATAGCTGTATTTGCCGTAATCCAATCTGGATACGTCAAAACCCTGGTGTCCGACGTGCGTAATATCAATTTGCTTGAATAATGGTGTTTCAATTCCTGTTAATTTCTGAAATAACAAATTTTGCTGTTCAAAAGGATTGTCCATATCTTCTATTTCATATTCTTTTAATAATTCCGGCATCATGAAACCCAGTCCCAGATTGTAGACTGTTTCATATAATGTACTTGTTCCGCTTTGACTGATCTGATTCATAGTAACGGAATCCGCATTATAACCGTCTTTTGCAATCATATAACGGACATCCATTAATAAATTTGTCAGCGGAGAAGTGTTTGCATAATAATATCGATTGCCGGATTCGGATGCCGGCAGACCGATCCGACGGCAGAAAGTTGTGGTGCTTTCATTTGCCATGGACGAAAACTGCGAAATGCCGTTATACTTATACAGTGACGGATCGTTCAGGGAATACCACATGCTCAGCTCTGTTCTATGAAATACATCACTGTCGTCTTCTAATGCTAACAAATCCTGCACTTCGCTGTTGCTTGCCGGATAGGACGAATAACCGGAACTTCCCACAGATTTCACGCCACGGACGGCGTAGTCAGACATTTCAAAGCCAATGACTCCGGCAAGCAGGACTTGTATCACGGCTTTCGGTGTAAATAACCGGCACAGAATAATTGCCAGATACACACCGCCCAGAATCATGCAGAATTTCACAAATGCGTGATTGTCATCTTCCTGAATGCCAGATTGATACGCAATCCAACAAAAGACACCGCCCACGGCAAGCATCCCGATCCATTGAAAAACAGATAATTTTTCTTCTAATAAGACCTGATACGCCCGATAAGCCATGATTAACATCACAAACGAAAACAGGAACGAAAACCGGTAGGGAATCATATTCGTGAAATGAAATCCATGCCAGATAAAATTCAGATAATTCATGTTGCAGCTCACAACTAAGAATACCAGAATCAGAACGGCAGAAATTTTTTCCCGGATTCTGATTTTTTTGGCGACCAAAAATGCACCAATTAACAATACCGGCAGTAAACCGCAGTATAAATTCGGCAGTCCCTCTTTGGAAGTCGGTTCTGTATGGGCAAGCATATTTGCCACAAGATCTTTCCAGGATTCATAGAATGAAACGGATTTCGGAAAAGAATTGTTTGCACTGTGCGTCAATTGCAGTGCTTGGAATGTCGGAAGCAGGATAAACGCTGACAACCCTGCACCCAGGAGCGATCCGCCTGTAATCAATGCAAAACGCTTGAAAAATTTCTTGATTTTTAAATTCTCAAACAGACATAAACAGAAAAATGCAATCACTGTGAAAATGCAAATAAAATAAGCAATGTAATAATTTGAGAATAACGCCAATGCCAGAGAAATGACATAAACTCTGTACTTCCCCTCCCGGACAAGCATTGTTAAGCCTAGCATCACAAGAGGAAGCATGGCAACCGTGTCAATCCAGATTGTATTCCAGTAATAACCAAGCATGTAACTGCATAATGCGTACATGATGCTGAACATTGTAATAGACAAATCATTTTTATGAAATACATAACGCAGACATTTTGCCATGAAAAAGCCTGCAAAGGAAAATTTCAGCAGCAGAATCAGCAGCATTCCGTCCCGGAGATTTTCCGCATTCATGAAAATACTCAGCCAATTTAACGGACTCGCCGCATAATAGGCAATCAATGCCAGGAAATTTGTACCGATTCCTGTCCTCCAGGAATATAATATTGAACCACCGGTCTTGAGTTTCTCCTGCAAGAGTTCAAAAAACGGATAATACTGATGCCACAGATCCGTGACGAAAAACGACTTGTCTCCGAACGGGTGCATTTCTGCTTTTTTGAACGCATAGCCCATCAGCAGGAACGGAATGACAAACGCCAGTACTTCCCAGAAATAAATTTCATCCAGTTTTTGCAACCAGACCGGTCGGGGTTTCTCTATCCGGACGGCTGTTTTTCTGACTGTCGGTTCCGGATCGGGATTTGCTTTTGCTTTCGCTTTTGCCATGATAGACATGATATTTCTGAATCCTCTCTTTCACTTTATGAGATTAGAAAATTAAATTAGATTAAATTAAATTTAATAAAATTACAGATATAAAAAATAAGAGACAGATCACCAGACTGCAATAATCTTTCCCGGTTGCCTGCAGCTGTCTCAGCCGGGTTCTTCCCTCGCCCCCCTGGTAACACCGGCATTCCATGGCAGTTGCCAATTCTTCTGCTCTCCGGAATGCCGAGACAAACAAGGGAATCAGAATCGGGATCATTGCTTTGACACGATCTAATAATTTGCCGTTATCCAGCATTGCACCCCTGGCTTTCTGCGCCGCCATAATCTTGTCCGTTTCTTCAATCAGTGTCGGGATAAACCGCAGTGCAATCGACATCATCATTGCCATTTCATGCACCGGAAATTTAATTTTCTTCAAGGGCGATAACAGGCTCTCAATTGCGTCCGTGAGCAGAATCGGCGAAGTTGTGTAGGTCAGCAGAGATGATCCTGTAATTAACAGAATAATCCTGCATATCATAAAAATGCTTGTCTGCAAACCGCCTTCTGTGATTTTCAGGAATTTCCAGCTCCAGAGCGTTTCGCCGGTGTCGATAAATACCAGATTCAGAATTGCCGTAAATACCAGTACCGGAAAAATCGGCCGAATACTTTTGATGCTCATCCGGAACGGAATTTTTGACAGTCCCTGCACCAGAATCACAAAAATTGTCCCGGCAAGCAGATTCCAGACATGATTCCCGGAGAACAGCATCACAATAAAAATCAGCGTATCTATGATTTTAAATCTCGGATCAAGTCTGTGAATTACGCTGTCCACCGGAAAATACTGCCCTAATGTAATATCTTTCAGCATGATGCCCCGTCCTCTCTGCGATTAACCTGATAATTCCGGGAATTCTGCAATAAATGCAGAACGGCTCGCTTTGCCTGTTCCACCGTGTACAGATCTTCCGGCAGATCATAGCCCTTTTTCCTGAGCGCCTGCATGACGGATGCAATCTGCGGAATTCTCAGTCCCAGTTCTTTGAGTTCCTCGGATTTCCGGAATACAAGCTTTGTGTCTTCATAACAGAATAATTTCGCATGGCTCATGACTAATAATTTTTCGGTGAATTCTGCGACATCTTCCATACTGTGCGACACCAATAACACTGTGCTCCCGGTCTTTTTCTGATAATCCCAGATCTGACGGAGCATTAAATTCCGCCCTTTCGGATCAAGTCCGGCACAGGGTTCATCTAATACTAAAATCTTGGGACGCATTGCCATCACGCCGGCAATCGCCGCACGGCGTTTCTGTCCGCCGGATAATGAAAAGGGCGAACGTTCAAGCAAATCTTTTTCCATCCCCAACATCTGTGCTGTTTCGAATACTCTCTCCCGGATTTCTGTTTCGTTCAAGCCCATGTTCCTGACACCAAACGCAATGTCTTTATAGACTGTTTCTTCAAATAACTGGTATTCCGGGTACTGGAACACCAATCCCACCTGAAAACGGACTTCCCGGAGTCTGGATTTATCCGCCCAGATGTCCCGTTGATCTAAATAGATCTTCCCGGATGTCGGCTGCAGCAAACCGTTGAAATGCTGCATTAACGTAGATTTGCCCGACCCGGTATGCCCGATCACGCCGATCATCTGATTGGATTCTATTTCTAAATTTACATGGTCAACTGCTGTTTTCTCAAATGGAGTACCTGCGCTATAG
>CAMWWG010000115.1 GCA_947177935.1 uncultured Ruminococcus sp.
TTCAAAATTTAATTGGAAGAAACATCTGCCAGACTGTACTGGTGTGAGAATTTCTCAAAATTATCATTGAAATTCTTGTTGCCGAATTTGACTTTGTTCAGATAATCATGCGTGCCGAACATGCTGTGGGATGTCTCAATCACAGATACAGCAATGTTCGAGCAGTGATCCGAAATTCTCTCGAAATTGTTCAGAATGTCCGCCAAAGCAAAGCCCGTTTCAATCGTGCATTTGCCAGTCTGTAATCTTCTGACATGATTGGCTTTGATGTCTCTTGTGAGATAATCAATCACCTGTTCCAGAGGCTCAATATCCGTAGCAGCCGTTTCGTCAACGGTCTTATATACCCGGTATGTACGTTCCAGAATATCTTCAATCGCATCCGTGAGGACTTCCATTTCTTTGGTGGCACTCTCAGAGAAATGCAGTTTCCTGTCATGGATTTCTTTTGCAATATCTGCTAAATTAATTGCATGATCGCCCAGACGCTCGAAATCTCCGATTGCTCTCAGGACTCTGGAAGAAACCTGACTGTCATGTTCTGACAATGCCTGAGAAGTCAGCTGTACTAATGTTGTACCAATTCTGTCTTCATAATCATCGAGCTTGTCCTCATTTTTTGAGATTTTCTCAGCAATTTTTTTATCATATTCTTTCAGGAGCGACATGCTCAGGAGCATTGTCTCTTTTGCGAGCTTTGCCATTCTCCGGGATGCTTCATCACATTCTGCCACAGCAACGGACGGTGTTGTCAATAAACGCTTGTCCAGTAATGCGTGTTCTTCTTCAACAGGTTCTTCGTTCTTATCCGGAAGTACTTTGTTGGCGATTTTTTCCAATCCTTTTGCAAACGGAAGCAATAAAATTGTCGTTGCAACATTAAACACTGTATGCACAATGGCAATCCCGACAGAATTAATGATCCATTCAGAAAATGCAAATTTAACTATCATATCTAATACTTCATAGAGTGTTAAGAAAATCACTGTGCCAATAATATTAAATGCAATATGAATGACACTGACTTTTTTGGCATTTCTGTTGACACCGAAACTGGAAATGACGGCTGTCACGCAAGTGCCAATATTCTGTCCCATAATAATCGGGATTGCCATACCAAACGTAATGGCACCGGAAGAATCTGCTAATCTCTGTAAAATACCGATTGAGGCAGCCGAACTTTGAATTACACCCGTTACGACAGTACCAACCAGAACACCTAGGAACGGATTTTCAAATTTCGTCAGGAGCTGCTGGAATTCTTCGGAATCCTTAAGAGGAGCGACAGCGTCCCCCATCAGTACCATGCCATACATCAAGACGGCAAAGCCGACCAGAATTGCGCCGATGTCTTTTTTTCTGCCGTTTTTCGACATCATGATCAGAATTGCGCCGACCAGTGCGAAAATCAGAGAAAAATATTCCGGATTCAGCAGAGACAACCACAAGGGCCCCTCTGTGTCAACGCCCATCAGACATAGTAACCATGTTGTGAATGTCTTGCCGATATTCGCACCGATGATGATGACGACCGTTTGACTGACTTCCATGACGCCGCAATTCACGAGTCCGACTAACATCACTGTCAGAGACGATGACGATTGCAGCACAATTGTGATAAACGTCCCTAAAAACAAACTTAGCCAAGTATTGGAAGTTAATTTTTTCAGAGCCTGTTCCAGTTTACCGCCTGCCATTTTTTCCAGTCCGGATGACATGACATTCATGCCATAGAGGAAAAAGGCAAGTCCGCCGATGACCGTAATCACGGCAAGGACAATTTCTTTTGCACTCATAAGAGAACCGCCTTTCAGCAAAAATGATAAAAATAAATTTTTATAATTTTATCTTAGCAGAAAAATATAAAAAGCAACAGCATGATTATGTTAAATCTGTGTTAAATTTAAATGAAATTTAAAAATAAATTCCTCATGCCGTGAAATACTCACGGAATGGGGAATTTTTTTATCAAAATTAATACGGACAATGACAGTCAGGATTCCGCAGGAGCAACAGCTTGATAATTTTTAGATGGTTCATAAATATAAATTTCTGTTATTTTCTCAATTGGTTTTAATTTTGTAAGTATCAGTTCTTTTACTTCACTCCAGTTTAGACCACCGTTCCCACAGCCTAACGGCGGAATTGCGATAGAAAGAATAGAATTGGATTTTATTATTTCTGATAATTGCTCCAGACCGGAAGAAATATATTCCATTCTGGATTTTTCACGCCATTTATTTTTGGTCGGAAAATTGATAATCAGTTGATTTTCCGTCTCGTAACAGTGAAGAGCACCAGGGACAAGCTGTCCTGCTCTGCATTTTTTCACATAGGCAGTATTCATCTCCAGAAAACACAGTTTAAATTGATAAGCAATGCCCTTGCCCATATATCCCTCACAGTTGACAGCATTAACTAACGCATACGCATCTGATTGCAGGAGATCTCCTGTTACAAAATGGAACATACACAATTATCCTTTCAGGCGGAATTATTAGCTCCTCTGGTTGCAGAACAGGAATTTTTCCATGAATCTGCCAGACAGAGGAGCTGGATTATAATTTTTAATAATTATTTAGATCTGTGCGGAGTAGTTCGGTGCTTCTTTCGTGATGTAAATGTCATGCGGATGGCTTTCTTTGAGTCCTGCACCTGTAATCCGGACGAATCTTGCTTTTTTCCATAATTCCGGAATCGTTGCACAGCCACAGTAGCCCATACCGGCACGGATGCCACCGATTAACTGGAAAATCGTGTCTGCCAGTGCGCCCTTGTACGGTACACGTCCTTCCACGCCCTCCGGTACAAGTTTCTTTGCACCTTCCTGGAAGTATCTGTCTGTTGAACCGTTTGCCATTGCACCCAGACTGCCCATGCCTCTGTAAACTTTGAACTGTCTGCCCTGGTAAATTTCCGTCTCGCCGGGGGCTTCTTCACAACCGGCAAGCAGACTGCCGAGCATGACCACATCCGCACCGGCGGCAAGTGCTTTCACGATATCGCCGGAATATTTGATACCGCCGTCTGCAATCACCGGAATATTGTATTGTTTCGCTACGGATGCCACATCATAAACGGCTGTGATCTGCGGAACGCCGATCCCGGCAACGACTCTGGTCGTACAGATGGATCCCGGACCAATGCCGACTTTCAGACAGTCTGCGCCTGCTTGGATCAGTTCTTCTGCCGCTTCTGCTGTTGCGATATTTCCGGCAATGACGGGGGTATCCGGGAATTTTTCTTTTAATTTCTTCAATGCGTTGATAATATTCGCACTGTGACCATGTGCGGAATCCAGGACTAAGACATCAACCTGCGCACGGACAAGTGCTTCTGCACGTTCCAACATGTTTGCCGTCACGCCGATACCTGCGCCGCACAACAGTCTGCCACGGGCATCTCTTGCGGAATTCGGGAATTTCACGGATTTTTCAATGTCCTTGATCGTAATCAAGCCTTTCAGCACATGATTTTCGTCTACAATCGGGAGTTTTTCAATTTTGTGCTGACTCAGGATTTCCTGTGCCTGTTTCAGCGTTGTGCCGACTGGTGCGGTGATTAAATTCTCTTTTGTCATTACTTCACCGATGGGCGTGTTGAAATCCGTCAGGAAACGCATGTCTCTGTTGGTGATAATGCCGATTAACTTCTTATCTGCATCTACGACCGGCACACCGGAAATCCGGAATCTGCCCATGAGTGCATCTGCATCTGCTACCAGCTTGTCTGCCGTGAGGGAGAACGGATCCACAATAACGCCGTTTTCGGAACGTTTGACTTTGTCGACTTCGTTTGCCTGCTGTTCAATAGACATATTTTTATGAATAATACCGATGCCGCCCTCTCTAGCAATGGCAATTGCCATCCGTGCATCTGTCACAGTATCCATTGCCGCTGTGAGAACGGGCGTGTTGAGCGTGATATTGGCTGTCAGCTTTGTCTGGAGGGAGACCATATTGGGAGTGACCTCAGATCTGGCAGGGATTAATAACACGTCGTCAAACGTCAGCCCCTCTTTCTGGAATTTTTCGTTTTCGTTCATCAGATTCATAATCCTATATCTTCCTTTCTTCGTTTCTGAATTTCTGAAATTTTCTAAATTTCGGGATATTATTTATAATCATACTCTTTTTTCGTTAAAAAGTCAAGTATTCCTGGGGATGCAAAGAGCAGAATTTTGAAACAAAATAGCAGTTGATATTTATTGAATTTTCACAATAATTTCACAGAACACACAGAAAAGAATCCGGAAAGTCCCAAAAAAGACGATATTCCGATAAAATTCGACTTTGCATTTTTTTAAAAAAATTTAAAATTTTTTTCAAAAAACACTTGACAAATCAGAAAATTTATGCTATAATAGAT
>CAMWWG010000116.1 GCA_947177935.1 uncultured Ruminococcus sp.
ATGGTAGAATTCCAGCCTTCCAAGCTGGATACGTGGGTTCGATTCCCATCACCCGCTCCAAATTTTTTTGTATGCTTTCTAAAAAAGACTGAATTTTCAGTCTTTTTTTGTTTTTTAAAAAAATTTTAAAATTTTTTAAAATTTTTTTCATTTTTACTAAGATATTTTTGCAATCCCTGCGTCTAATCTGTGGAGGCTAAAAAAGTTTCCAAAAGGAGGGTCACAGGATGGATAACGGTGCAAGTAGCTACCGCCGTTTCCTGGCTGGTGATGATTCTGGTATGGTAGAGCTGATCAGAGATTACAAGGACGGTTTAATCCTGTATCTGAATACACTGACAAATAATTTGGATGATGCGGAAGAACTCATGGAGGATGTTTTTTTTAAACTTGCCGTGAAAAAACCCAGATTCTACGGAAAAAGCTCTTTTAAAACCTGGCTCTATGCCATCGGACATAATATTGCCGTGGACTATCTGCGCAGAAATGCCCGGATTTCAGGCGTTCCCATTCAGGATTGCAGTTCTCTTGCCAGTAATGAAGACGTTGAGCAGAACTATATCAAAGAAGAACAAAAAATCATGATTCACAAGGCGCTTTCCCACATGAAGCCCGATTATCAGCAAGTCATCTGCCTTGTGTTCTTTGAAGAGTTTGATATCGCTGAAACAGCCCGCATTATGCACAAAAGCAAACGGCAGATTTCTAACATGCTCTATCAGGCAAAGCAATCGCTCCGGAGAGAACTAGAGAAAGAAGGCTATCACTATGCGGGATTATAAAACCGTTGCACAGCGTGTGCTGCAACGCCGTGATGCGTATGTTCTCGCTCAGAAACGAAAAAAGCAGATGATCATAAAATATGCAGCAGTCCCGGCTTGTCTTTTTCTTGTCATTGGTGCAGGCGTTCGGATCTGGAAGCAGACTGATTCCGGCAGGCATATCCTGGGGCAAAACGCAGTGGAAATGACAGAAGATGCAACTACTGCAACAAGTGCAGATAATTTGAAAAATTCAGAGAATTTGAACAGCACAAGTTCTGCATTGTATGAATATGAAACGGAAACTCAGGACAGCTCTGATGCTCCGACACTAGCGCAGACCGGGGAAATTTTACAGGCAACGACAGAGACGATCCAGACAGACGCAGAATCAGAGCCAGGTCATGAAGCAAATTCAGAAATGCGGCAGACAGAGCATGTGATGACAGAAGTAATCAAGTTAGAATTCCCGGCTATGCAGGAAACAGAACCGGAACAAAATGCAATATCTCCCGTAGATTCGACAAAGCCGACAGAAAAGATACCAGAGCCAACCGTCCCGGCAGATGACAACACGGCAACAGCACCGCCCAGTCCGTCAACAGATCCTCCGGAATCTGATTACATGCCTGAACCGACGGAAACAAAGCAGGATGAGCCTCCTTCTGTGCCGGATGCAACAGAGCCAACAAAACCGAATGAACCGAATGAAGCGAATACCACGATACTAACTGAATCAGAACCAACAGAGACAGATAATCCCCCGGCATTGGAACCATCCACGACGGAACCGTCTTCCTCAAGTGATTGGGTCGCACCAACTGAGACGGATCCCAGTAACAGTTATGAACCGCCTATGACGACCGACACCACGACATCTGTTAAAAAGCCGACGGATTACACGATTACAGTAGAAGAGTTCACGCCGACAAATGAGCAGTTAAGCAATGTGACGCATGAGACCATTTCGATGAATTTTTCGGAAAATTATGATAGCTTTCAGCAATTATTTGAAAATGTCAAAGCGGCTGTCCATTGTAAGGTATTGTCCGTGGCATATACGATTATGCAGGATACGCCGTATACTGTCTATAATATTGAAATCCTGGAGTCGATTTACGGAACATTTATCGCCGGCGATAAGCTCAGCATTGTGCAGTATGGTGGTTATCTTTTGCCGCAAAATCTTCCTGTTGATAATGATCCGAGCAATGAGCCGAGCAATGAGCCGAAACCGCCGACCGATCAGACAGAACTCATCGAACAGCAGATTGCCGGTTCTGAAATGCCTGTTGTTTCACAGGAATATGTATTATTTCTGAATCCAGATGAGGTGTTTGATGGTGCATATGAGGCATTGCATGAAAATGAGGGTATGTTCCGGTATGATCCAAAAACAGGGGAATTGATCCGCAGTGTGGAGCAGGACGCTGCGATCAACTCCAGTTCTTACAAGTATTTATTGGAAGTAGGAAAACAGTTTATAAATGCTGATTCCTGAGATTTTAATCTGATGATGAGAAAGGAACTATTTTGATGAAGATGAGAAAGAAAACCAGAAAGAAACTTGCATCCGTTTTGACAGCAGCAATCATGCTGAACAGCGTGGCAGCATTCTCACCGCTGATGACCAATGCAGCATTGCCGTTTACACTGAGCTGCAGCAAAGATGAGTTCATGGTCGGAGATGACGGCACTGTCACTTTTTACTGTTACAATGCCTATGCAAAGGGTGATGAATGCCAGATTGCACTGATTGATGATAATGTTGACGCTGACGTGGCAATTGACATAAACGGAAATGTTCCGGATTATTTTATTGCCGATTACATGTATGATGATGGCGACCCGGAACATGGTGACAGGCAAGCCAATGACGGCATTTATAGCTGTAAGATTCAGATAGTCACCAGCTATCCGGGAGTATATAGCTATCATGCCAAGAATATGACATCTGATTCTGATATGATAATGACGACTACTGAGCCAATCTCAATCAGGATACTGAATGAATTTACAGAGGAAGATAAGAAAATCATGCAGGAAGTAGACCAGAAACTGGATGATTTCTGCAAAAAATGCTATGCAGAGGGCATCAGCGGCAAAGATTATTATTATGCAATGTGTGAATTTCTGGAACAGCTTCAGAATGAGAGTCTGATTAAAAGTTTTGCTCCAAGAGGTTATTTTGATGATATCGAAACTGGTATCACGTTCTATTATCATACTCGCAAGAAAGGGACGACACCGCCGGAGATTGTGTGTGTGCTTCCGACAAACCCGCCAATACCAACAGAGCCGACGGATGCACCTAATCCAACAGAACCAGAACCAATTCCACCGGAAACATCAAACAACAATGAACTGAAAGAAGGTCAGGTATATTTTTCCGGCATTTACCAGTATATGAAGAATGACACAGGCATTACGATTACAGCATGTGATCGGGATGTCACAGGAAAACTGGAAGTTCCGGAACAGATTGACGGTCATACGGTAACAGCAATTGGTGAACACGCATTTTATCAGTGTGCAACAGTGACAGAAATCAAACTGCCAGATACGGTAAAATCCATTGGAAAGCAGGCATTTGCCTACTGTTATGCCCTGGAGTATGTCAATATTCCGGATGGTGTGCCGGCAATCGAAGATGAAACATTCCTGATGTGCAAAGCTTTGAAAACGGTGGATATTCCGGAATCTGTGACAAGCATCGGCGTGAGGGCATTCACGGAATGCGAAGTACTGGATGACATCAAGCTTCCGTCCGGCGTGACGAGTCTCGGCACGGAAGTATTCCAGAAATGTGCTGCTCTGCAAGTAATCAACATTCCGGACGGGATTACAGAAATCCCGGACAATGCGTTCCTGGGTTGCACAAGCTTGAAAAATATGCAATTGCCCTACAAAACAGCAAAAATCGGAAAAATGGCATTCACGCTCTGCAATCTGGAATATATCGTAATCCGTAACATGGACTGTGAAATTGATGAAACATTTGCAACGACAACTGGCAGCAGAGATACTAAAATCCATGGATTCGCCTACAGTACCGCACAAACATTTGCAGAACAGTACGGCTATCCGTTCGTTCCTCTGGATGAAATTCCTCCCACGGAGTCTACAGAGCCGTCAGAAGATCCCTCTGAGACAACAGAGCCGGTAAAATTATTATACGGCGATGCCACCCAGGACGGCGAGCTTGACATTTCTGATGTTGTATTAATGAACCGTTGTTATGTTGGTGTGGAGAAACTGACAAAAATTCAGATCCAGGCGGCAGACACGGACGGCGACGGCAAAGTTTCTTTGACAGACAGCATGAACGTCCTGAAAAAGCTTGTTCATCTGATTGACAAATTCCCAGTTGAAGAATCAGAAGAACCCCAAGAATCCACTGAAGAACCAGAAGATATTCTCCTGCCGCCCATATCACCAGTTCCTGAGCCACAGGTGTAAAATCTGATCTCCTCTTGTAAAATAATAAAAATAACTGCCGTCGGGACAATTCCGGCGGCAGTTATGCTTA
>CAMWWG010000117.1 GCA_947177935.1 uncultured Ruminococcus sp.
CTTCCAAAGCTATTGCAGGATTCACAAAGCTATGTTACAATTAAATTATTAAATTAATATTTTTAAATTTTCAGACAGGAGAATTTTTTATGAGCAACAGAAAAACCAAAATCATCTGCACCATTGGTCCGGCAACGGATCGGGAATCCGTTCTGCGTGAAATGATGCTGTCCGGCATGAATGTCGCAAGATTTAATTTTTCTCACGGTGATTACGCAACGCATAAACAGCGCTTTGAAACAATTGTGAAACTTCGTGAAGAACTGGATCTCCCGATTGCGACAATGCTTGACACGAAAGGGCCGGAAGTCCGGCTGAAAAGATTCGTGGATGACAAACCTGTGGAAATCTTCGACGGCGACACGTACACACTCACAACAAATGATGTCCCCTGTACAAACGAAGTAGGGAGCATCACATTTAAAAATCTTCCCCAGGATGTCAGCGTCGGCACAAGAATTTTAATCAATGACGGCGTTATTGAATTGCTTGCCGAAAAAATTACCCGGACAGATGTCATCTGCCGTGTCATTCATGGCGGCGTGCTTTCAAATAATAAAGGCATCAATGTCCCCGGTGTGAGATTATCCATGCCATACCTGAGCGATGCCGATATGAACGACCTGGAATTTGGTGCAAAAATGGGCTATGATTTCATCGCCGCAAGTTTTGTACGGTCTTCCGCAGATATTAATTATTTAAGAAGATTCACAGAAAGCCTTGGATGGTTCAACGTCCGTATCATTGCCAAAATTGAAAACCTGGACGGCGTTCAGAATATTGATGAAATTCTGGAAGCAGCAGACGGGATTATGGTTGCCCGTGGGGATATGGGCGTAGAAATCCCGTTTGAGCAAATCCCTGCCATTCAGAAACAGTTGATCCAGAAAGGCTACAACGCCGGAAAACAGGTCATCACGGCAACACAGATGCTCGAATCCATGATTAACAATCCCCGTCCGACCCGTGCGGAAATCACGGATGTTGCCAATGCGATCTACGACGGCACAAGTGCAATTATGCTTTCCGGAGAGACCGCCGCAGGACAATTCCCCGTGGAAGTTGTCCGGACAATGGATCTGATTGCCTCGACCACAGAAGGCAATATTGACTATAAACATGAATTCGCATCCAGAAAAGAAAATGAAAATGCGACAATTGCGGAGGGAATTGCCCATGCTGCTGTCACAACGGCGCATGACCTGAACGCAAAAGCGATTATTGCCGTAACAAAGAGAGGCAAGACAGCACGGTTAATTTCCAAATTCCGTCCGGCTGTGCAAATTCTCGGCTGTACGACGGATGAAGACAATCAGCGCAAAATGAATATGAGCTGGGGCGTCATTCCGTTTGTCATTGACGAAGAGGACAACACAGATACACTGTTTGCAAAAGCCGTTGCCGCTGCAAAAGAACATGGACACGTCAAAGAAGGTGATCTTGTAGTGATCACGGCAGGCGTACCGCTCGGCATTTCCGGCATGACAAATCTGATGAAAGTCGAAAAAATTTAAAAATAATACAAAAAACCTGCCGTTTCCGGCAGGTTTTTCCAGAATATTAATTAATAATTAATAATCTTCTTCGTCAAGCAGTGCTCTGATAGAAAGAGAAATCCGCTTGCTATCCAGGTCAATACCTGTGATCTTCACCTGTACTTCATCGCCGACGGATACAACGTCCTTGACGTTCTCTACTCTGCGGTCAGCAAGCTGGGAAATATGAATCAGACCATCGACACCGTCAATAATCTGTGCAAATGCGCCAAAAGATGTAGTGGAAACGATCTTTGCTGTGACAACATCGCCTACTGCATACTCTGCCTTGAACTTCTCCCAGGGGTTGTCCTCTGTTCTCTTGTAACCAAGGGAAATACGCTCTTTCTCCGGATCAAGTTCTTTAATATAAACTTTCAGAACATCACCGACAGAAACAACCTGGCTCGGATGCTTAATTCTGTTCCAGGACAGTTCAGAAATGTGTACCATACCGTCAATGCCGCCCAGGTCAACGAATGCGCCGTAACTTGTGATGGACTTCACTTCGCCCTCGTATTCCTTGCCAACTTCTGCATCTTTCCAGAAAATAGCCTTAGCTGCATCTCTCTCACGGCGGGAAACTGCCTTGATAGAACCGACAGCACTCTTTCTGCGTTCCGGTGCTTCCAGAATCACAAACTTGACTGTCTGACCCTTGAGCGTATCAAGTGCCGCATCTCTGGGAAGTCCTGTGTGGGATGCCGGAATGAACACACGAACGCCCTCGCAGAATACGTTCACGCCACCCTTGACAACTGTGCTGACAACGGATTCCAGAACTGTGCCTTCTTCCTTTGCCTTGACAATCTTGTCAATACCAGCCTGCTCGTCAACTCTCTTTTTGGAGAGGGTAGCCATGCCGTCCTGGTCACTGACTTTTGTCACAATCAGTTCAAGTTCATCGTTTTCTTTTACAATATCAGACGGCTTCTTGGTGGGGTCATTTGTCAGCTCGCTCGCCGGAACAGTACCGGTCTGCTTTGCACCCAACAAGTCAACGATCACTTCACTGTTATTCACAGACACGACAATGCCTTTCACTCTATCTCCGTTTCTTAATTTTTTGTTGAAGCTGTCATCTGCCATTGCCTGCGCAAAGTCGATGTCTTCTTCCGTTTCTGGACTTCTGTTCAGATTCTCTTCCATGGTAAAAATTACCTCCTTAATAATATGCGCCGGTGTGGATGCACCAGCAGTAATGCCGATATGCTCAGCATCAGAAAGCTTTAAATTTTCAAGTTCGTCTGCACTTTCAATATGATATGTCTTGCAATACCGGGAGCAGACGTCGTATAGTTTCACAGTATTGGAACTGTGTTTTCCGCCGATGACAATCATGCAGTCTGATTCTGAAGCAAGGGCTGCCGCAGCGGATTGCCGTTCTTCCGTAGCACTGCAGATTGTATCATAGACAGTGATGTCAAATTCATCCATAGGGAGAATTTTGAGAGCATCCCCCCATAATATACTATTATACGTGGTTTGTGAAACAATTGCAAGCTTTTTTTCAAAATTTTTTTCTAAATTCTGAAAAAAGTCCTTCAGCACAAATTTATCTTTAAAAACAAAATAATTTTGTTCACAATGACCAACAATCCCCTGAACTTCCGGGTGTTTTTCATCACCTGCAATCAGGATGAAACTGCCTTTGGCTGTTTCCTCGGCGACAATGTGATGAATTCTCTTGACGTAAGGGCAGGTTGCATCAATGATAGGATTGCCTTTCATGTGAATTTCATCATAAACATTCCTGGCAACGCCATGAGAACGAATCACAACATATTCCCCCGGTTTCAGTTCAGAAACTTCCGAGATAATCCGTGCGCCTCGTTCCTGCAAGGCATTCACAACATCCGTATTATGAATAATTGGTCCGAGCGTCGCAACTGACTTACCCTCATCCAGTGCCTGTTCTGCTTTTCTGACAGCCCTGTTGACACCGTAACAGTAGCCTGCCGTGTCTGCAATTCTGACCTGCAAGGAAATCACCTCTGTATCAGATAATTCATAAATGAATCCTATTATTTTTATTTCAACGGTTCGTCAACTTAATATTTTATGCAATTAATAATATGCGGTATATATTACGTCCGGAGTGTTTTCAACAGTTCCCGTTCAGAAAGATTTTCCACTGACGGCAGACTGCCTGCCGGAATGGGTTCACCGACACGGACAATGACTTTACTCCGGAAATGCAGTTTTTCACCCTGAAAATTAATCCCGATCGGGATAATATCCGCATGGACTTTTGTTGCCACCAGTGCAACGCCTGCTTTTCCCCTGCCGACACGCCCATCCTTACTGCGGGTGCCCTCCGGAAAAATCAACAGACTTCTGCCGTCCTGAACGCTTTTGACAGCCGTATCAATCACGGCGGAATCGCCCTTGCCACGTTCCACGGGGAAAGCGCCGAGCCAACGGATCAGCGCCGCAAAAACGGGATTATCAAACAATTCCTTTTTTGCCATGAAACTGTATCTGCCGTAACCTGCCAGGGCAACCAGAACAGGGTCTGCGTAGCTCCTGTGATTCGACACATAAATATAATTTTTATGCTTGTCAATCCGTTCTCTGTGTTCAAAATGCAGATCAAACCAGAAGTGCATTGCCAGTCTGACAAGTATCATTACAAAATAATAAATCATAATTATTTTTTATTATTATTCAATTTTTTTATAATCAGACTTTCGATGTGTGCCACAACTTCATGAACACCCATCTCAGAAC